>CALHQV010000264.1 GCA_938038035.1 uncultured Gemella sp.
GATGAAGAGGTTTATTCATAAATTATCAACTACATTATTAATATTCACATTATTAACAAATCAAGTAGCACCGATTTTTACTTATGCTGAGGAGATTAGTGAACCTACAACGGTAGAGACAAGTAGTACTGAAGCACCAGTCATTGAAACGACGGTGAGTCCAGAAACTACGACTTCCGAAGCAAACGAAGCTACGACTGCTGGGGCTGTAGCGATCAATCCACAAATTGGTCAAGTGAAAATAACTGCTACAAACTCAACGGGTAGTGATGGACAATATACAACAAAGAACCGTCAAGGGGATGTTCAATTAGATGGTTCGAAAGTGAAAGAGTCTGTAATTGGGGGATATGTTGAGTTCACTTATCCAACGGAGTATATCGAAAGCTTTACGGTTGCAACTGGAGGACCAGTAAAAAGTGTGGATAACTCGACGCCTGGTGTGTTGAAAGTATACGTGTCTGATATCACACAAACGACAACTGCAAGTTTTCCTTTTACGTTTAAATTTAAAGACCGTGTAACTCCAGAAGGATATACATTCTCTCCAAAAATTGTGTTAAAAGATAGTAATGGAAAGACATTAAAAGAAGTAACGGATTCTTTAGTTTATAAGGTAAAAGTCGATAAACAGTCATTATTTAAATATAATGGAACAAATACTACACAAGCGTATACGATTGATAATCGTGAAATTTATGGTGGGAAGGCAACTGGCGATGCCATTACAAAAGCAGCAGATGTTACTTTCCAATTTAGTTTATCAACGAACACTCCAGGTGGTGGACAAACTCAAAACTGGGGAAATGGAAAAGCACAGACACGCGCTGCAAAAACAATTACGATTACGGATACATTACCAACATATGAAAAAGCTGACGGGACTACAGGAACAGCTGTCTTTGATCCTGCAAAAAATCCAGGATGGACATTAAATGCAGATGGTACTGTTAGCAAAACCATTACGGGTGGTGACACTCTAAATGACACAAATAGTGAAGCGGAACTTGCTTTACGCAACGAGAGACTTGTTTTAAGTTTCCCAGATGCTAAAACAAAAACTAATATTGTTAATAACGCAAAAACAGAATTGACGTTTATTCAACAAGGAGAATCAGAACCTAATTTAACAGTAAATGATGATATTCAATTTAAATTAATTGGACAGTTGATTAGTGATGCTGCTATCCGCAAGTCGAACAATGATAGACAATCTTTAAATATTGATGCGGGCGCGCCAGATACATCTGTAGCGACATGGATTCTTGGGTTTACGAATACTTCTCCAAGTACAATTTCTGAATTAACATTAGTGGATGAAGACTTGGATGAGAGAATGTATTTCTACTCAGTAGGGTCTCCTGTTACAGATGCACCATTTGATATGGATGTTTATGGGGTAAAAGCAGATGGTACGGAAGTAAAATTAGGAAGTATTGCTAAAGGTACAAAACAAATTGTGATTGTAGACGAAGATGCCTATAATAAAGTCACAAATCAAGCAAAACAAATTTATGCAGGAACTTTAAAGAAAGATGCCTATCAAAAAGTAACTCGTACCTATGACAGTATAAAAATCAAGCTTCAAGATGGTAAAACTCTTCAAGCAGGAGAGATTACATCTACATTTATCCAAACGAAATTGTTAAATCCATTTGACGAAACTGAGCGTAAAGATCCTGTTAGATACAATAATAGTATGCATGCTGAAGGTTTAGTGGATGGCTATGGAGAAGACGGAAAGTTCTCTACAAACAAGAGTACTTCATATGAAGATGTAAGAGTGAAGGAAGAAGAAATTCGTATTTCTAAGATGACTCGTTCAAATCCTACAGGTGATTTAGGAGAAGTTGTTGAATATAGTGTTACTGCAGATTTTAGTAACTTATCAGTCAACCGTCGTGTAAATGGAGCTCAAGTGATTGATGTCTTACCTGAAGGAATTACTTATGAAGGGTACTATATTGATAAAAAAGAGCATAGAAACATGGTGAAGGGTGAACCAAGAGTCGTTGAAAATTACAATGGCAGCGGTCGTCAAGCGGTAATATTTGAGCTAAAAGATCTTGATTTCTACAATGACAAAACGATTGGTCGTGACTTTACAGCAATTGTTTCAGCAACAATTACGAAAGAGGCAATGCCAACAGCAGTGCAAACGGCGGATGATTATAAGAAAAATACAGATAACCATGTATTTCTAGTTGCAAAAGAGTTTTCTCCTTTAGCAAGTAATGTAACGTCACAAACAATGTTAGACAATGTGTTTAAGATTAAGACACCAGACGGAAAAGTTCCTACACAAGTTGTTGGTGCAAAAGTTCCAACGATTGTAAACTTACCAACTGAAATTCGTTCTGAGAAATTTATTTCGGCAACTGATGGTAGTTGGAAACAAGAGTTAGTTCAACAAAACTATGGTCAAGACTATAAATATCAGTTACAAACGAAGAACTATAGTACGTACGATATTGAAACATTTACGTTGTATGATCGTCTTCCTTATGCAGGTGATGCGAATGGTTCTGGTTTCACTCCAGTTTTAACAAAAGCATTAGAAGTTGAAAGTAAATATACGGTTTACTATCATACTTCAACGACATTACCAGCATCTCCATATGATGCAACGCAAGCTAGTGGATGGGTCACAGCAGATCAAGTATCTGATTTTACAAAAGTTACTGCCATCAAGATTGTATTGAATAAGGGAGAAAAGATTGTTCCAGGAGAAATCGTAAACTTCCAAGTGGAAATGAAAACTCCAGAATACACAGATGGTGCAACAGATACATTAACAGCAACGAACGTATTCTATACAAACCGTGATGCTGAAAATCCAACAGTGTTTGGTGAAACAAATGCTGTTAAAAACCAATTGCCACAATACATTCCAGTTGCCAAGATTTGGAATGGAGAAAAAGATGCTTCTATTTCAAGTATTAAAGTGGAACTAAGTCGTGCAAGTAATCCGGATGTTGTTCTTGCAACAATGGTCTTAAATGATGCCAATGAGTGGAAAGGTGTCTTTAAACTGACTATTGATGGTAAAACACTGGATCCAACAGTAACGGATTACCAAGTAAAAGAAGTCATCGATGAAGATTATGGTAAAGATTACGATACTATCATTACTGGCGAAGCCACTCAAAAAGAAGGGTTCACAATTACAAATACACGTAAAACTACAACACATACCGTTAAAAAGAAATGGGAAGATAATGATAATAAACTAGGTTTACGTAAAGCCATTAAAGTTCAATTGAAACAAAATGGTGAAAACTATGGTGAAGCAGTCGAATTGTCAGATGCCAATGATTGGGAACATACTTTCCAAGAATTGCCTGAGTCTAAAAATGGAGTGGTCTATGAGTACACTGTTGAAGAAACGGATATTCCAGAAGGATATACTTACGAAGTAGTAACAGAAGGAATAACCTCAACTATTACGAACCGTATTCTTTCAGGAGTTAAGAAAGACCTAACATTCAAGAAGGAATTAGAAGGTCGTGATTTAGTAGAGGGAGAATTCACATTTAATCTATTAGATGAAAAGGGAAATGTTGTCCAAACGGCTCGAAATGCTGCTGATGGAACTATTACATTTAAAGATGTTGAATTTGAAAAGGCTGGAAATTACAAATTCACAGTTGTAGAGGTTAGTGGCGATGATGCACAAATTACTTACGATAAGAGCATCAAAAACGTATCTATTGAAGTAAAACAAGAGGATAAAGCGTATGTTGCTACAGTCACCTATGACGCAAATACAACATTTAAAAACAAGTATACACCAAAACCTGAACCAT
>CALHQV010000265.1 GCA_938038035.1 uncultured Gemella sp.
TATTCACGTGATACCCCTTTCATTTTATGGATGTGTATGATAATATATGTGTAAGGAGGGGCAATAAATGAAAAAATATCTATTCTGTATTTATACTCTAATATTAATCGTATTTTTAACTGGATGTTCTGCAAATGATACTGATGGTTTCTTTTATACTACATTCACCAAAAATATGGATATGTTTTTATCAAATATTAATGTCTATGTTAAAAGTTGGGGTCTTTCTATAATTATTATTACACTTATAGTAAAAGGTATTATTCTTCCTTTTATGTTGAAAAATTATAAAAAACAACGTACATCATCAATCAATATGGAAAAAGCAAAACCTGAATTAGATCTTGTACAAAATAAAATTAAAAAGCTTAGTGAAGATCAAAAGAGAGCTCTTAATAATGATGAACGAATGAAAATAAGAATTGAACAAACTGAACTTCAAAAAGAACTCTTTAAAATATATAAAAAGTATGATTGTTCACCAGCAATTTTCGGTAATCTAATACCTATTCTAATTCAAGCACCGTTTATTTCTGGTTTATACTTTACTCTACAGAATCCAATCTATTCAAAAGATATTCTTGATTCAAGCTTTTTATCCATTTCACTTGGAGAAAAATCTTACATACTATTAATTCTTGTTTTTGTAATATATATGATTGTTGGTAAAATTTCTCAAAGTATGATGCAAAGCAATCCTATGTCACAAAACACACCAGAGGCTGAACGTATACAAAATGTTTCTAAAAATATGGTTTGGATTACTCCTATAATGTTAACATTTTTAACATATACGAGTATCGCTGCTATAGGAATTTACTTTGTAGTCAGTGGTATCCTTGTAGCATTCCAAATATTATTAGGACGTAAACTTTATCCACCTTATGTACCTAAGCCTGTAAAAATATCAAATAAACAAAAAACAAAATTAGTAAAAAGATAAAACAAATGTACACTTAGTCATCTCTATAACAACTAAGTGTACATTCTTTTATTTTTTATCTCTCATCACCTAATAATTCTGATCTTATTATCACGTTTATTGCTAAAACAAACATTATTAGGCTTAAGAATATTGTAACATAAGTATTTATATCAAGATCCATATCAAAAATTACAGTTCTCATACTCGTTAATTGGTAAGTTAATGGATTAAGTTTTGATACATAATATAGCACCTTAGAATTATCCAAACTATAAAAAGTCGGTGCTGCAAAAATTATCGGTAGTAATAGTGTTCCTAAGATAAGATCTCTAGTTCTATATGATACAGTCCCTAATGAGATAATAACCCCAAGAGAAAACCAAAATACTAGACTAATAATTACAATAATTAATACTTTTAAGAAAGGAACTATCTGTATTTTTATTCCTAAAAAGTACGATAAGAAATAAATTAGTAATACTTGCACTATTGTAATTCCTAACGGAAATACTAATTTCCCTAAAAAGTACGAAATAGCTGATGTTCCTTTTATTCTTTTATACGCTAAAAGTCCCCATTTTTTGTCTAAATTCACCCTATAAACCGACTGATTCATCTGAGAATTTAATATTACTCCTATAATTCCAACGAAAATATATTCTATATAGCTAACATTTTCTCCTTTAAACGCTAAACTTGAAAAAGAGTTCCCTATTCCAAATCCAAAGAATACAAAATATAATATTGGAACCATAAGCTGAGTATATATAATCTGCTTATTATTTTCAATCGCCTTATATTCTATATACGATGTTGCCCAAAAATTCTTCATTACATTTTTCATATAATTACTCCTCCAATTCCAATATTCTCTTCAAGGTAATTTCTTCTTTCTGCAGGCTTCCTATTGTAATATTTTCTGACAATAATAATTTTAATACATTTGAAATTTCCTCTTCTTTTTCCAAGAAAATTTTTAAATTTTTATCATCAACTATTGTAATAGTATCTTTATATTTCTCTACTATATCTTTACTTAATTCACCATTGTAAGTAATGTTATATACTATTTCTTTATTATATTCTCTTAAGAAAGTGCTCATTTCCCCAAAGTATAAACATTCCCCGTCGTTTATATAAATTATCTTATTACAATACTTTTCTATAAGATCCAAATCATGAGAAGATATAAAAACAGCATGGTCTTTATTGTTATTTTTTATGTATTCTAATATATTTTTTGATAATACTACATCTAATCCTGTAGTAGGTTCATCTAAAAATAATATTTTTGAATTAGACACTAGACTTCTTGCTATTTGTACTCTTTGCAGTTGTCCTCCAGATAATTCTGTCAGGTCAGATTTCTCCTTATCTTTTAAGCCTAGAACAGCAATAATCTCATCTACACTTTTCTTACTAATAGTATTTTGAGAGTATAATGCACCCATATAAATATTGTCATATACATTTAAGTACCAGTCTACTGATTGATTCTGCATACAGTAATCCACATCTCGAACAGACACTCCTTCACCGAAAGATACCTCACCTTCGATATTAGAAAACAATCCTAATGTAGAATTAATTATCGTAGTTTTCCCTGAACCACTTTTACCTATAAGTGCAATCATATCTCCTTTTTCCGCAGAAAAAGAAATATTTTTGATCGCGTAATCACTAGAATTTTTATATTTATATGCTAAATCTTTTACTGTTAATAGTTTTACCATTTAACTCCCTCCTTCCGATATTACGTTTTTCTTTTAATTACTTTCTAGAAAAGGTTGATTTGCAAATACAAATCAACCTTCAACTCTTTAATATGTAGTTTACATGTAGCTTACACAATAGAGTGCGTCTTCTTGAATGAGTGACTTATTAATCAAGTGTCTACTTTAGCAGTTACTATAAAATCATTATCATCTGATAAAATAACTGATTTCTCTCCTCTATTCAAATTATGATGAGAAACAACAATTTTTTAAGATCATTAGAAACTAAAAAAATAATGATGATTCTCTTTATTATTTACATTTAAACTATAAAATTCCAATATCTAATACCATTTTTTTGTCCTCCTTATTTTATGAGGTTATAAAGCTTTATAGTTTTATTGTAATATAAAAACGATGTGAAAGCAATATGAAAAGAAAAAAAAAAAAAACGCTTTCAAAATTATTGCCTGTTATTTTTAGTTAATGAATACTAGTTTTCATAGCCGTATAATATAGAATTACTTCTCAAATTGAAGCAAAAAATGCACACCCAGCTTTCTCAAAAAGCAACTAAGTGTACATCGTTTTATTAATTTTTCATTTTTAAAATTTTTTCTAAGAACTTTTCCTTAATCTAATAAAGTATGCTCTCTATTCTTTAAATTTACATACAATACATGAATAGCCGAAATTGCATTTATTAACAAAATATAATAGGCAATATTTTCAACATATAATCCTACAAAACTCAATATAATGGTAAATAACGGTGCACTTATTCGAAAAATTTGTACTATACTTTTTCTATAAGCTTTATCATTGATTTTTATGAAATTAGTCCTTAATTTTATACTGATTGATACTCCCAGTGCCACTATTAAAGATAATAATATCACTTGCAATGGTAAAAATACTTCGCATATAACCAATATGAAGAATACTATATCAAAAATTATGTAAGACATAAGTATTTTATTTAGATTCACATCATATTTCTTAGTAATCATTAAAAATAAAACTACCGTTAGACCTGGTATAAAGAATACAATACTAGAATATTGTATTAAATTCCTAGCCGCTAATTGTTTTATAAACAACGGTATAAAAAACACTGCTGCTCCTGACAATAACGCTGTATTGATAATAATATATTTTCTTTTCA
>CALHQV010000266.1 GCA_938038035.1 uncultured Gemella sp.
CTGATAAATAATCTAAAATTGATTCTGCTGTGATTTGACCAACATCATCAAGATTAATAAGTTCTTCTAATGTAGCATTCATAAAATTAGAAAGATTCAAATATTTTTCTGCAAGAATTTTTCCTGCTTTTTTCCCTACGTTTAATATTCCAAGAGCATAGATAACTTTATCTAATGAACTTTCTTTAGATTTTTCTATTGCCTTTAATAGATTATCAACAGACTTTTCACCCATTCTTTCTAAAGAAATAAGTTTTTCTCTGTCTAATGAATATAAATCTATTGTATGGCTAATAATCCCTTTATCATATAAAGTCGCTACTACTTTATCACCTAATCCTTCAATATTTAAAGCATCTCTTGAAGCAAAATGAATTATTTTTCTAATATTTTGATCAGGACAATCAGGATTTTTACATCTAGTAAAAGGATCATTGTCTTTCACGTAAGTTTCCTGATGACATGATGGACAAATAGAAGGCATTTGATATTTTATAGTTCCCTCAGTTCTTAACTCTTTAACAACACGAACTACCTTAGGAATAATCTCACCTGCTTTTTTAACAACTACCATATCTCCAATATGAATATCAAGCTCGTCTATTATATCTTTATTATGTAAAGATGCTTTAGATACTGTAGAACCTGAAATTACGATTGGGTCTAGAATTGCAACAGGTGTAATAATCCCTGTCCTACCAACACTAAGTTCTACATCTAATAATTTAGTAGCAAGTTCTTCTTCAGGAAACTTGTATGCTGTAGCCCATCGTGGACTTTTTTGTGTAAAGCCTACTTGCTCTTGAACTTTATATGAATTAACTTTAATTACAATACCATCTATATCATATGGTAAATCTTGCTTGTGTTCTGACCAATAGTCAATATAGTCAATAACTTCATCAATACTTTTACAAAGTTTAAAGTTTGGATTCACAGGAAGGTCATATTCTTTAGCTGTATTTAATGCTTCTTCTTGTGAAGCAATATTATTATCTCCTACTATTGAATAAATAAAAGCCGATAACCTTCTTTTTGCTGTTATTTTTGAGTCAAGTTGTCTTAATGAGCCTGCTGCTGCATTACGAGGATTGGCAAATAATACCTCATTATTTTCTTCACGCTCTTTATTTAGAATATTAAAAGATTTCTTTGGAAGATATACCTCTCCCCTAACCTCAAATGATCTTTTATCTTTTAACACTTTTGGAATTGAAAATATTGTTTTTATATTCTCAGTAACATCTTCTCCGACGGTTCCATCTCCACGAGTAGCAGCACTTACTAATTTACCATTTTCATAGTTAATAGCAATTGCGAGACCATCTATTTTTAATTCACATATATACTCAACATTTTCACCTGGAACTAATTTTGATACTCTGGCATCAAAATCTCTTAAATCTTCAGTAGAGAATGTATTTGATAAACTTAACATCGGTATTTTATGAGTAATTTTATCGAACTCATCAAGAACTCTGTCCCCTACTCTTTGTGTAGGGGAATTTTCTAGTATTAATTCAGGATATTTTTCTTCTAATTTCTCTAATTGTTTATATAAAGTATCATACTCAGTATCACTTATTTGGGGATTATCTTCAACGTAATACTCATACGAATATTTATTTAGAAGTGAAACTAGTTTTAAAATTTCTTCTTGAATTTGTTTCATAATATATTAATCCTTTCTAGTTAGATTAGCATACTCAATTAATAAAGTTTTTACACCAACCTCACTAAATTCAACTTTTACACTATCCTTAGATATGTCTAAAACCTTACCTTCTCCAAATTTCTTATGAAGCACAGTATCTCCCACACCATAATCTGTACTAACTGAAGACTTAGGTTTTTCTGAAATTTTAATTTTTGGACTTAGTTTACTAATAAATTTATTAGCTTGGTCTATATTTGAATCTGTACTTTCAAAACTTCCTCCAAATGAAGATTCAAAATGCATTAGTTTGTTAGGAACTTCATCTAAGAATCTAGAACGTTTATTCATTTTAATAGAACCAAATTGCATTCTTCTATTTGCATAAGACATAAATAACCTTTCTTTTGCACGAGTAATAGCAACATAGGCTAATCTACGCTCTTCTTCCATTTTATTTTTCTCGTCAGCGCTACTCTCAGCATCTCTGATAGATGGGAATAAATTCTCCTCTAACCCCATTATAAAGACTACTTTATACTCTAATCCTTTCGAAGCATGAACTGTCGAAAGTACTACTGCATCTTCTTGGTTCTCATCATCAGAATCAGAAGTTAGTGACATTTCTGAAATGAAATCAATAAGACTATCATTCATACTAGAGAATTGTTTAGCAGAAGATACTAACTCAGAAATATTTTCTATTCTACTTTCTGCATAAGGATCACTAGATTCTTTTAACATACTTTCATAACCTGAATCTTTATAAATTCCTATAATTAACTCATCTATTGAGTACTTTTCTACTTCTGAATATTTTTCGATTAGATTTGTTAGCAATTTGATATTAGTTACTATTTTTTTTGAAACTCCTATTGCTTCGATATTTTTTAAAGCATCGAATAAAGATATACTATATTGCTCTGCATACTTATCAATCTTATCCATTGAACTAGCACCAACACCTCTTTTTGGTACATTAATAATTCTTCTTAAGCTAAATTCATCAGCTCTATTAACAATAACGTTTAAATATGCAAGTAAATCACGTACCTCTTGACGTTGTAAGAATTTTAGGGAACCAATTAATTTATACGGTATTCCGAAAGATAAACATGAATTCTCCATCTGACGTGATAGGTAGTTAGCGCGATATAAGATTGCAATATCTTTATAATCTATACCTTCTTTTTTCAATTCAAGTATTTTTTTAGCAATATCATCTGCTTCATCTTTATCATTAGAAGCAGCATAAACAGATATTTTTCCTCCACCTTTATTTTCAGACCACAGCGCTTTTTCTTTTCTATCAGTATTATTTTTAATAACTGCATTAGCAGCATCAAGAATTGTTGAATTAGAACGGTAGTTCTGATCAAGGAATATAAGTTCAACATCATCAAAATCTTTTTCGAAGTTTATTATATTATCACTACATGCACCACGCCAGCTATAAATACTTTGATCATCATCTCCAACAACACATACATTTTTATGAACTGCTGATAACATTTTAATTAATCTATATTGAATAACGTTTGTGTCTTGATATTCATCAACATGAATATATTGAAATTGATTTTGATAAATTGCTAAAACTTCAGGAAATTTTTTAAATAAAACGATCGTTTTAAGCATTAAATCGTCAAAGTCTAAAACACTATTTTTCTTTAAATAACTTTGGTAGTGTGCATAAATTTCTGCTACATTTTTCATAAATCCAAAACGAGATTGTTCTCTCATTTTTTTTACAGAAACTAAACTATTCTTTGCATTTGAAATTATTTTTAATACGTTAGCTGGTTGATATGCATCTTCTGATAAGTCTAAAGTCCTAACAATGTTTTTTATAATACTTTTTTGCTCACTTGTATCAAGTATTGTAAAGTTTTTATTATATCCTAAAAGTTCTATGTGTTGACGTAAGATTCTTACACACATAGAGTGAAATGTATTTATCCAAATATATTTTGAAGTTTCACCAACTAGAGCATATATTCTTTCTTTCATTTCCTTAGCGGCTTTATTAGTAAAGGTAATAGCCAAGATATTATTT
>CALHQV010000267.1 GCA_938038035.1 uncultured Gemella sp.
TCTTCAGTTAAATCATCGAAAATCTTTTTAGTATTTATTTTATGGATAGGGAAAATATCATCCATTAATTTTTCTCCTATTTTAGTTAACTTAATGTAAGTTACTCTTTTATCCTTTTGGCTAATCTTTCTATTAACATATCCTTTTTTTTCAAGGTTATCGACAACGTATGTTGCACTTCCACTAGCAAGTAATATTCTATCACGTATTTCTTGAATACTCTTCTCACCTTTACTATATAGAAATTCCATAACAGAAAATTCAGTCGCATTTATTGGATAATTCTTTAAAGTTTTCTTTAAATCACCTACTAATAAATTACTTGCTCTCATAATTCCAATAACAGCTTTAAACTCATTATTCATAAGGATTCTCCTACTTTTATTATATACATATTTATATCGCAATTATCTCGAATATGAGATAATTATACTTCATTAACTTTACATTGTCAAAGAAATAATATTAAAAGACATCTAGAGAGAAATCTCTAAATGCCTTTAATTTTATTCTGCAAATTGACTTTGATATAATTCTGAATAGAAACCTTTTTGTTCTAATAGTTCATCATGGTTACCTTGTTCAATAATATCTCCATCTTTTAATACTAATATTTTATCTGCATTTCTAATTGTTGATAAACGGTGAGCGATAACAAATGTAGTACGCCCCTCCATAAGTTTATTCATAGCTTTTTGAATTAATACTTCTGTACGTGTATCTACACTTGAAGTTGCCTCGTCAAGAATTAGTATCGGTTTATCAGCAAGAATCGCACGAGCTATTGTTAATAATTGCTTTTGTCCTTGAGAAATATTTGAAGCATCTTCATTTAATTCCATATTATAACCACCTGGTAAAGTTTTAATAAAGTGGTGAATATGAGCTGCTTTAGCCGCTTCTATTACTTCTTCATCTGTAGCATCTAAACGACCATAACGAAGATTTTCCATTATCGTTCCTTTAAATAACCATGTATCTTGTAGTACCATTGTGAAGTAAGAACGCAATTCGGATCTATCAAGTTTAGAAATATCTTTTCCATCAATATAGATATTTCCTCCATTAATATCATAGAATCTCATAAGAAGTTTAATCATCGTTGTTTTACCTGCACCTGTTGGACCAACGATAGCAACCATCTCTCCTTTTTTAACATCACTAGTAAAGTTTTTAATAATTATTTGATCTTCTACATATCCAAATTTTACTTTGTCGAATACTACATTACCTTCTTTGTTAGTAACTGTTTCAAGAACTTCTGCATTTTCTTCATCTTTAGCATCTAAGAACTCAAATACTCTTTCACCAGCAGCTGCCATTTTTTGAATTTCTGACATAGACTGAGCTATTTGACCTATTGGTTGAGTAAAGTTTCTTATATATTGAATAAATGCTTGAATATCCCCTACACCAATAGTTCCTTTAGAAACTAATAATCCACCTGAGAATACAATACCAACATATCCAAGGTTACCAACAAAGTTAATTACTGGGAACATTAGTCCTGAGAAGAAGTTCGCTTTCCATGATGATGTATATAATTGGTTATTTTTATCATTGAATTCTTTAACACTTTTTTCTTTATAGTTAAATGCTGCAATAATATTTTGACCTGAAAAACTCTCTTCAACCTGTCCATTTACATCAGAAAGCATATCTTGTTGACTTTTGAAATATTTTTGACTCCATTTTGTTATAGCACCTAGTAGTATTCCTGAAACAGGAATTAAAGCTAAAGCAATCAATGTCATTAGAGGACTTATTGTAAACATCATTACCAATACCCCTAATACCGTTGCAGTATTGGAAATTATCTGAGTAAAACTTTGGTTTAGGGATTGTCCTAATGTATCTACGTCATTAGTTACACGAGATAATGTCTCTCCTACTGTACGTTGTTCAAAATATCCCATTGGTAAAGTATTTATTTTCTTACTTATTTCTTTACGAATATCATATGTCATTTGTTGAGAAATATTACTCATCAACCATCCTTGAATAAACATAAACAGTGATGACAGTATGTATAAACCTAATACTGTTAGTAAAATTCCCGCTATTTTTTCAAAATTTATACTACCTTCATTGCTAATTTTGGCTACTAAACCTTCAAATAACTCAGTTGTTGCTTGTCCCATAATCTTAGGACCCACAATACCGAATAATGTACTTGCTAATGCAAAGAATACTATCAAAATACTTGAAATTCTATACTGTGTAAACATCAATTTGATAATTCTTTTTAGCGTTCCAGAAAAATTATTGGCCTTTTCTATTTTTTGTTCTCTAGCCATGATGTTTACCTCCTTTTCGTAATTCTTCTTCACTAAGTTGACTTTCTGCAATTTCTAAATATGTTGGACAAGTTTCTAGAAGTTCTTGGTGTTTTCCGATTCCAACTATTTTACCTTCATTCATTACGATAATCTTATCTGCATTTAAAATTGTTGCAATACGTTGTGCCACTATGATAGTAGTCACTCCTGCCATTTCTTCTCTTAATGTTTTTCTTAGTTTAACATCTGTTTTGTAATCTAATGCTGAAAAACTGTCATCGAAAAGAAGTATCTTAGGATTTTTTGCTAGCGCACGTGCAATTGAAAGACGTTGTTTTTGTCCTCCTGATACGTTAGATCCTCCCTGTGAAATCTCACTATTAAATTTATCTTCTTTTTCATTAATAAATTCCATTGCTTGAGCAATTTCAGCAGCTTTTCTCATCTGTTCGTCAGTAATATTTTCATCAGCAAACTTAATATTTGATTCAATATTACCACTGAATAAAACTCCTTTTTGAGGAACAAATCCTAAAATGTCTCTTAATTTATTTAAACTAATATCTCGAATATTAACTCCATCAATTGAAATTTCACCTTCACTAGCATCGAAGTATCTTGGAATTAAGTGAAGCAACGTAGATTTACCACTTCCCGTACTTCCTATAATTGCAGTAGTTTTTCCAGCTTCCGCTTCAAAACTAATGTTACTAAGCACAGGACTATCAGCTCCATCAAATGTAAAGCTAACATTATCAAATTTAAGTGTGCCTTTTACATCCTGAAGTTTACTATCATCAATTTTCTCACTATCCACAACAGTAACCTCTGTTTCCAGTACTTCATTAATACGACCAGCTGCAACTTCAGCACGAGGTAGTTGCATCATTAAGAATGTGAAGAATAAGAAAGACATTACTATCTGCATTGTATAAGTTATAAACGCCATCATATCTCCAACTTGAATACTACCAGCATCAATATTTTTTCCTCCAACCCAGATTATTAATAGCGCAATACCATTCATTATTAAAATAATCATTGGCATAAGAGCTGATAAAGTTCTATTGATGAAAAGTTGTTCATTTTTTAAAACTGTATTTTCTTTATCGAATCTTTCTTCTTCATATTTTTCACGACCAAAAACTCGAATTACAGAAATACCAGTTAATGCTTCACGAGTTACCAAGTTTACTCTATCAATCAGCTTTTGCATAATTTTAAACTTCGGCATTACTAAGAATGAAATTATTCCTAATGTTAAACCTAAGATACCTATACCTAATGCAATTATCCAAGTCATTCCAGTATCAGTTTGAGTAACTTTATAAACACCGTAAACTGCCATCATCGGCGCATATATTGCGATAAATAACATCATATTTAAAGCATTTTGAATTTGTTGAATATCGTTTGTACTTCTTGTAATTAATGAAGCTGTAGAAAATTTATCAATATCTTGTTTTGAAAATGAAAGTACTTTGTTATAAAGTTTTTCGCGTAAGTTATAAGCTATTTTCGAAGAAATTCTACTAGCTATGAAGTTCGAAATAACACTTCCAATACCTGAAATAAATGTTACGATTATCATCATTATTCCAACTTCTTTTAGATAATTTTTTCTAATCTCATTAGTATCAATTCCTACATTATTTCTATACTCTTCTTTAACATAACGAACTCCAGCTTGTTTTGTTATCATATCAGCTGAACTTCCTAAGTCACTAATTGTTTTATTCTTTTGTTCAATTAAACTATCTTTCTTAACTAATCCTAGTTTAACCCCTTCTGCTACCTTATCTAAATCTAAGTTTTCAGATTTTGCACCAGATACAACAGTCATAGCATTTTTAAATATATCATTTAGTTTACTACGTTCTTGATCACTAATACTATCAAGTTTGTACACATCACCATCTTTAGTATATTTAGCTGTGACTTTTTTAATTTCATCATCAGTCATAAACAATTGTAACTCTCTAAATGATTTTTCACTTATTTTTTCTGGTACAGCATCTTGGATACCACTTTGTTGAATACCTTTATCGACAATATTACTCGTATATGTTGGAAGTGCTAACTCTGCTACAACACGAACTCCTAATATCGCAACTAAAAATATCATTGGTACCAAGAAACCTTTTAAATATTTAATTAGTTTCATTGTTTTCCTCCTTATCTTTTAGTTCTTCTCTTAATACTAGATTTGTTTTTGTTAATAATATATTAAAAGCTTCCTTTTCTCTAGCATCGAATTTATCCCACATAGATTTAAACCAAGTTTCATAAGCTTTTCTATGTAATTCTATACATTCGACTCCTTTTTCAGATAAACTAAGATATTTTTTTCTTTTATCTTTTTCATCTGTACTTTGAACAACAAAATCTTTTTCTAGTAATTCACTTACAAGTGCTGTAACTCTAGGTTTTGTCACGTGTAGTTCTTCACCTAACTCCTGCATAGTAATTTTTCCTTTACAAGATAAAAATAACATTGCTTGAAATTCGGGTTTTCTATATGGTGTATCACTTTTCTTATGAAATCTTTTCATTATCAATCTAAATTCTTCCATCATATCCATTGCTTTATGGTATGAAATTTCCCCTATACTCATTTTCTACCTCCTTTATCAAAAAATAGTTCACAACATTAACTAATTAGTTAACCATGTTAACTATTATATTTTATTTTATGTCCTTAGTCAATAGATAATTAAATTATTTCAATAAAAAAAGATTAATCTAGAATTTTTCTAGATTAATCTTTTTTCCTATTTACTAAACACCCATGCTTGAGCAAGGTTATTTTTTATATCATTTTCTGTAAAACCATTATAACTTGTAAGTTTAACATCATCGTCATTCGGATCGTTGATATAGAATTTATCGTCTTCAAATCCACGAATCACTTTATATGTTACTCTATCTCCAAATACTCCAGATTTTAGTCTAACAAGTATAGGTTTATTATCTCTTAAGGCATTTTCTAAGTTTTCTACTAATTTATCAGTTTCAATACGTTCAACTTTAAGGTTATATTTTTCAGCAAAAGCTGTAATAATCGTAGGTTGAGTTCCTTGATTTCTGATATAGTACTTATTACCAGCCCAAGAAGCAAGCTCTTCTACAGTTGCTTCATCTTTACCGATATATTTTGCAATCATCGCTAGTGAGATAATAGCGTCACCATTATCCTCAATTGTTTTCTTGCCATCAAGACCATATGCTATATTTTTATATGCATCTTGTTTCATATAATACATAGGAACAGAAAGTCCTTTTTGTGGTAAGTTAAGTAACTGTTCTTTTCGTTTTGCATTATAATTATCAATATTGATTAAATAATATAAGTATCCCTCTACACCATCTTTTAGAGATTCGATAAATTGTTTATTAGTTATTTCATTATTTAATAAATCAACATCAATTTTATTTCCTATATTAGCCGAGATTAATCTTACCTGAGGTAATTTATCACTTAATTGAGGGAAATTTGCCTGTTTCTCAGATGATGATATTTTCGAAATATAGTGTTCAGAAAGATTTTTTTCAATACTTCTTGCTACAATAGATGATTCTTGTGTTCCATAGTATACTTTTACACCAAAAACTTCTTTGTTGCTGTCATTATTAGTATCAATATCAATTAACATTTCTACTGAGTTTTCTGCAGCAATTTTTAGAATATCTTCTTTTGACGGATACGAATCGTCATTATCTCTAGTTAATATTACTTTTATTCCGTCTTTTTCTAATGTCTCTTTTAACTGTTTAGCTAGTTTTAAATTATAAGCTTTAGAAGATATTCCTTTATAATCAACATTCTCTTCTTGTGAATTAACAGGATTCAGTAAGACTGAATAAGAAGTCAATTTTTCCTTATTTTGATCTTCAGGGCTTTTCTGACCAGTTCCTAAAATACTCCAACCTGGTATCCATCCCACAAAACTATCTTTAGTTTTAACTTCATACCAAGTTTCAGATTTACTTAACATTTCAACATTATCTCCAGCTGTCACTTTTTTTAGTGTTGGATAAGTATCATCTGGTCCTGTTCTAATTTCAATTTCTTTTGCAATAGTAATATTATTTTCAGAATTAGGTGATAAATTCATTTTTTCACCTATATATGTTACTACGCCTCCTACAACAAGTACTAACAACAGTATAGATATTACGAATAATATTCCATTCTTATTTCTTCTTTTTATTCTCATAATTAATTTCCTGCTGATAGTTTTTCGTAAACAATAGTAATCGGTCCATCGTTAACAATATTAACTTCCATCATTGTTTGAAAAATACCAGTCTCTACTGTTACACCTTCTTCTCTCAAAAATTCATTAAATTTTTCATATAATTCATTAGCTTTTTCTGCTCCAGCAGCACTTGTAAAACTTGGTCTATTACCTTTTTTTGTATCTGCATATAAAGTAAATTGTGAAACTGATAAAATGCTTCCTCCAACATCTTTTAGACTCAGGTTGATCTTGTCATTTTCATCTTCAAATAAACGTGCTTGTGCCACCTTTTTTGCTAAATATTTTGCATCTTCCTCTGTAGATTCTTTATGAACTCCAACTAAAAGACAGTATCCTTTATCAATACTACCCACAACTTTATTATCAACACTTACACTAGCTTTTTTTACTTTTTGTAGTATGATTTTCATATATCCACCTATTTAACTATTCTTTCTACGCTATATACGTCTTGAATTTGTCGTAATTTTTTAATCATATAATCGCATTCGCTAACATTTTTTACATATATCCCTATCGTAATAACACATGTTTTATCAGCTTTCGATTCAGAATTAAGTTTTTTAATCTCAACCCTGCTTTCACTTAATGTTAATAGAACGTTTTGTAATAACAAATCTCTATCAAAAGCGTGGATTTGTAGTGTTACACTATAACGACGTGCATTTAAGCTTTCTACCCATTCAACATCCAATAATCTTGCATGATCTTCTTCACTTAAGTTTGGACAATTATGTCTATGAACTGTAACTCCTCGACCTTTTGTAATAAAACCTACTATCTCATCTCCCGGAATTGGTTGACAACATTTAGATAACCTTACAAGAATATTATCTACCCCTTTAACATAGACACCCGTTTCAGTTACTATTTTTTTATTTTCTTCTGCATTGAAAAGTTTCTCAATTTTCGCTTGAGTCATCTTTTCTTTTCTAATTTTTTCTGTTAATCTTGCAAAGACTTTATTCGCTGTAATTCCACCATATCCTATGGCAACATACATTTCTTCAAGATTAGAAAATTTATATTTATTAAGAGCAGTATTGATATTTTCTTCAGTTAAAACTTCATCTATATCAAAGTTATTAGCTTTAATCTCATCTTTTAATAAGATTTCTCCTTTAACTAAGTTTTCTTCACGAGCTGCTTTTTTAAAGAATGCTTTAATTTTTGACTTAGTCTGAGATGATGTAGCAATCTCTAACCATGAGCGATTTGGTCCAGTAGAATTTTTACTAGTACGAATATCACAAATTTCACCAGTTGATAATACGTAATCAAATGGTTCGATTTTATCATTCACAGTAGCCCCTACCATCTTGTTCCCAACTTCTGAGTGAATCGCATAAGCAAAGTCAACAATGCATGAACCTTTTGGTAATTCAATAATATCACTATTTGGTGTAAACACATAAATTTTATCACTCAATAAATCTACTTTTAATGATTCCATAAAGCTTTCAGCAGTTGCTTCTGTTTCATCGTTTTCTGCAATTTTTTGGAACCAGTTTAATTTTTCATAGAAGTTATTATTTTTATTAACCCTCTTACCTTCTTTATATGCCCAGTGAGCAGCAATCCCTTTCTCGGCAATTTCATGCATTTCATAAGTTCTAATTTGGACTTCTAAAGTTTGTCCATCTGGTGCAATTACCGTAGTATGAAGCGATTGATACATATTAGGTTTTGGCATCGCAATATAGTCTTTGATTCTTCCCGGAATAGGTACCCAAAGATTATTTACAAGACCTAAAGTAGCATAACAATCTGCTACGCTATCTACCAGGACACGAACAGCTAATAAATCATAAATCTGATCAAAACTTTTATTTTGTTTAACCATTTTTTTATAAATACTATAGATATGTTTTGGTCTTCCAGTTACCTGTGCTTTTATCTTATTATCTGCAAGAATCGATGTAATTCTTGAACAAGCTTCTTTTATACTTTCTTCCCTTGCACTTCTTTTTTGTTTCATCATCCCAACTATTGAAAAATATTGAGATGGATGTAAGTATCTAAGCGATGTATCTTCAAGTTCCCATTTAACAGAACTTATCCCTAATCTATGAGCTAAAGGCGCATAAATTTCAAGTGTTTCACTAGAAATTTCACGTTGTTTTTCCTCACGCATATACTTCATAGTTCTCATATTATGAAGCCTGTCTGCTAACTTAACAAAAATAACTCTTAAATCCTTCGCTATAGATACAAAAAGTTTTCTATGATTCTCTGCTTGAGATTGCTTTTTAGAACGGAATTTTACTTTATCTAATTTTGTAACTCCATCAACTATTACCGCTATATCTTCCCCGAAAGTTTCTTTTATATCGTCGAACGTGTACTTAGTATCTTCCACAACATCATGCAAGAAACCAGCACAAATTGTTGCATAATCTAATTTAAGCTCAGTTAAAATTCCTGCAACTTGAACTGGGTGTAATATATATGGTTCCCCTGATTTTCTAAATTGTCCTTCATGAGCATCTTTTGCAAATTCATAAGCTTTTCTTATAATTTCAATTTGCTCATCTGATAAATATTTACTCGCCATATCTTCTACATTTTCATAACTATATGGATATTCAAGATTCACAGAAATTCCTCCTCTTACGTAATTTAATCTACCCTTTATAATACCACAAAAACAAGAAAATTTCCCGTATTTTATCAAAATTATTATATTTTTCAACTGTTTTCATATAATGTACTTTAAGTAAATAGAAAAAACAATTTCTAGATACAAAAAAATCCTAGTTCAAATCTGAACTAGGATTAAATATAATTATTTATGATCTACATCTTGAGATAAATCAACTTTATCTAAAGGTATCATTTTTGTTTTATATCTAATTTTGTGGTATAGATAGAAGAATAAGAAGATTGGAACTCCCATGTATGTTGTTAACATTCCACTCCAGTTAACCACTCCTTTAGTAATAAGCTCTGTATCTTGACCGATAATAACGATGATACATAATACTAAAGCGATAATTGGACCTACTGGGAACCATTTTGCTCTATATTTAAGATCATTTAAATCTTTACCTTGAGCAATAAATGCTCTTCTAAATCTATAGTGACTTAACGCAATACCTAACCAAGCGATAAATCCAGTTAATCCACTCGCTGCTACGATGTAAGTATAAGCATTAGCACTTGTAAGTTGGATTAAGAAGATTAAGAATACTACTGCAGCTGTTGCAATTAATGAAATAACAGGAGTACCGTATTTAGTAACACGACCAAAAATTGGATACGCAAGTTTTTCTTTACTCATCGCATAAAGCATTCTTGTTGATGCATACATACCTGAGTTACCAGCTGATAGGATTGATGTTAAGATTACTGCGTTCATTACACTTGCAGCTAATGCAAAACCTGCATTTTTAAAGACAATTGTAAATGGTGATTTAGCAATTTCTTCAGCACTTGCAGCACCTAATAAATCTGGTGAAGTATAAGGAATTAATAATCCGATTACTAAGATAGCTAGTACGTAGAAGATTAAAATTCTCCAGAATACTTGTTTTACAGCTTTTGGAATACTTTTCTCTGGGTTTTCACTTTCACCAGCAGTAATACCGATTAACTCAGTACCTTGGAATGAATATCCTGCGATTAAGAATACTCCAAGAGTAGCAAGGATTTGTCCTGATAATGAAGAATCTTCACCGACAAATGGTGCATCACCGATTGTTAAGTTTTTGAATCCAATGTATTCACCACCTAAAATACCGAAGATAGTTAAGCATCCTACTACTAAGAAAATGATTACTACTACTACTTTAATAAGTGCAAACCAATATTCACTTTCACCATATACTTTAACACTTAGTGAGTTTAAAGCGATAATAATAACTAGGAATAATAAGCTCCAAGCCCAGTGAGGAAGTACTCGCATAGGCTCCCAATAACTAATAGCTAATGCAGATAATTCTACGTCAGCTGCTACTGTAATTACCCAGTTAAACCAATAGTTCCATCCTAAAGCAAATCCTAATGAAGGATCCACATAACGTGTAGCATATGTACTAAATGACCCTGATGTAGGAAGATATGTTGCCATTTCTCCTAATGATGTCATTAAGAAATATACCATAAGCCCGATACATAAATAAGCTACAATAGCTCCCCCAGGTCCCGCACTTTGAATTGCTTGACCACTTGTCATGAATAATCCACTACCAATACATCCTCCGATAGCAATCATACTAATATGACGTGATCGTAAATTTCTTTTTACTTCTGTTGCATTATTGTTATTGCTGTTGTTTGTCATAATAAAAACCTCCTTGATAAAATAAAAAAGCATAACCTCCTACCATATTTGCACGGAGTTATACTTCACATTATCTCTCCAAAACAAGATATTAGTAGCGCAACATAGCCTCACGACTATGACAGTCCTATACTTAGTTCAATATAGGCCCAACAATATTAACATAGGATTAATATCATTTCGGCGATGTTTCCTTTCAAATAATATCATCGAGCCCTACACTCTCAATTACTCTACTGATAAAAATCGCAACCTCTACCTCACTTACTTTGTGAGGTACATATTCAATTAACTGTTTATTAGTATAATATACTTTTTTTCTGTTGTCAATAAAAATTTTAATTTTTCTAAAAATTCTATTAAATTATTGAATATATTATCTTCCCTACTTATCCATTAAATTAAGAAAATCAATATCTACAGCTAATATTCTATCAAAAAGAGAGCGACTCAAAATCATGATTTCAGAGAAATTTCGATTTTTGAATCACTCTAGCAAAGTTGATTTGTTATGATAGAAAATTTTTATAAAGAGAGTTTAGTTATCAATAAAGCTCTGAATTTTTATGTTCTCATATATACTTTTTAAACTTAGAACACTTGGGACACTCTTTTTTATTGTAACCACAGGTATCCTTTTATATCTATCAATTTGATAAACAAATAACTAATTAATCTTTCTTTTTTTCCTTTCTTTTTTCCTTTCTTTTTTTCCTTTCTTTTTTTAATAGTTTATAGTTTGTTATTATTCCTAGCAGCATTAAAATCTCAAGTATACTTAATAAAATCTTCATCATATTTCTCCTCCCTTAAATACAAAGAAACTCAGAATATCAATTTATGTTAATTAATATCTTTCACAAATTGCCCCTTGGCGATATTCTTCTAATAAAATTTTTAATAATTCAATTTGTTTTTGTATTCTTGCTCCGCTATCTGTGTCTGCTACTTTTTTTCGACATAATTTATCTACAACTCTCTTAGTTGAAATAATATCCGTCTCATTTTTGATTGATTCTTCTTTACTTTGGAAGATATCATGACTCATTATCTGTAACCCATAAGAATTGTAAGTTAATGTATAACCACCATGACCTGTTGTTTTATGATAAGCTCTAGACATTCCACCATCAATAACAATTGTTCTACCATTAGCTTTAATTGGATTTTCTCCTTTTGTTTCCTTAACAGGAGTATGCCCGTTTATAATGTGACCTTCACTAGTTAAACCAAACTCATTTAATAACTTAATGCAAAACTCTTCATCATCTCTAAGTTTATAATATGCATTTTTTACTTCTTCATGAGTAGCCTTATCCTCTATAAAATATCTTTCGAACGTTGTCATATCGCATTTACCAAATAATGGAGAATATCGGCCTTGCCATAAGTAAAAGAACAATCCATTATCTTCTCTACAACCACAATAAAATATACTACGAATTTTTTTATCGAAAAAGTCTAATAACTTCTTACCTGAATATTTCTTTCCTCCATAAGAAAATTCCTGGAAGTTTCCATCCTCATCGACTGGCATACAACCATGAAGAAGTAGATTCCCATTATAGCAGCAATACATGCCACCTTTATTAATAAATAATTCAACATGTTTTTTTAATTTTTCACTTGCTATAAATGATTCTTTTAATCTATTAATGATCTTTTCTTCTTCATCTGTTAATAAATATGGATTTTCTTTATCAACTGTTGGGAAATTACATGACGTCAATGGATATTCTTTACCATAAATTTTTACAGTTTCTTTTTCAAAGTCAATTTTATCTAATAACGCACGTGACTCTAGATCAAACTCAGGATGTTTATCAATAATCTGTTTTTCTAATTTGAATTGAATTATTGCCATTGCTTTATGCATTCTAGCTATTTGCATAATTTCATGTTCACTATACTTCAGCTCATCATCCTTAGATATTTTTGGTAAAAATTCCTTACAGTGATCATCCTTGTAATACTTTTCACTAAAGTTTAATAAATTCCTAATAGGAATTCCATATCTGTCTTCTATAATATCTAGATTATCATATCTTGCACATATTCTGATTACATTTGCCAATGATATTCTGTCTCCAAGATACGCACCAATCCATAACATATCGTGATTCCCCCATTGAATATCAACAGAATGGTAATCTAATAATCTATCCATTATTTTATCAGGAAAAGGTCCTCTATCATAGATATCACCAACTATATGCAAGTGGTCGATTGTTAACTTGTGGATGCTTAATGATAATTCTATAATAAACTTTTCACCAGCACCTAATTCAATAATATTCTCAAGTATTTTATCATAGTAATCATTCTTATCACTACTTTGCATTTTATAAAGTAATTCATCAATAATAT
>CALHQV010000268.1 GCA_938038035.1 uncultured Gemella sp.
TTTACACTTTCTTTTCTAAAACAGTCTATATTTTTCTCTAAACTGTATTTACAATAGATTAATATATTATATACTTTATCCATTTCTTCTTATTACTGTATTATTCATATACCTATTTTTGTTTCTTTAACTTTTTCTTAATGAAACCTTGATATTATAAAAAAAGGAGTAACTAACCTTTACTATTTTCACCGAAATAGCTCGTTAGTTACTCTTATTTATTATTTTTCTATTATATTTCCTTTAGAACTACAGTGAATTAATGTCACCAGTAATACTGCTGATGTCGCTATCAATACATATAGTGCTTTATTCCAATCAGAGATATCTCTGATATATCCTAATAATGGTGGGAATATCGCCGCTAATAAGTATCCACCTGATTGTGCTAACCCTGATATATCAGCCGCTTCACTTTCATTTCTTGATTTAGCTGAGAATAGATACATAACATATGAGAATGATCCTCCTCCAGCTAACGCGAAGATAACTATAAATGTTAGCATTAGTACAAAGTTTCCATTTGTAGAAAGCATTCCAACAAGTGACACGATATATCCAATCGTTATTACTGTAGGTATAATTAATTTATTATGCAATTTATCCGCTAAAATCGGTACTATAAAAGTAGATGGAAATTGAGCGAACTGACTAATTGATAATAATAGTCCTGCTGTTTCAGGTGAGAAATCTTTACTAATCATAATTTCAGCAAACCATGAAACACTGCAATAAAATAATGCTGATTGTAATCCCATACTCAACATAATCGTCCACATTTTAGAATGTTTAAAGTATCCATGAACTTTTTCATGAGTATCTTTAACATCACTTACTACACTATTTTTTGACATCGTAGCGTAGATAAAGATATTGATAATTGCAATAACAATCCAAATATTAACCGCAAGTCCTGTTGAGAATTTCTCTCCACCTATATTTGTACTTAATAGTGGATAACTGATACCCGCAGCAACCGCAGCCCCTACATTCATAACAACTGCATAAAAACCAGTCATAACTCCTAGTTTTTCTGGGTAATATTTCTTAACTAACCCTGGTAATAATACGTTACCTACTGTTATTCCTACTCCTACTATAAATGTCGTAAGGAAGAATACATAAGTATTAATATAAAATCTAAACCCTAAACCGACAGTTATAATAAGTGCAGCTAATAATATCGTCTTTTCTAAGCCTACTTTATTTGATAATTTTGCTACCATTGGACTGAATATTGCAAATGCAATTAATGGTATTGTTGTGATAAATCCAGCAACCGTATTGTTGATATCTAGTATAGATTTTAATGGTCCAACGATTGCACCTACTGCTGTAATTGGTGTTCTAAGAATAAGTCCTAAAAAGACAACACCTAATAAAATTAATATGCTACTTTTTTTCTTTGTCATTGTTCCTCCTAATTTAACCTTGAAAAGGGAGCAACTTAAAAATACTGATTTTATATAAATCATATTTATAAAGTCACCCCCGCATAGTTAATAGATATTCTAAAAATTATTGGGAGTAACTCAAAAATCGTGATTTCGTAGAAATCGATTTTGTCAAGTCATCCCCTTATCTATAAACCATTACGTTTTTTATTAAATAATTGATTTTACGGATTTTTTTATTTCAACCTGCTTCCCCTATTTATTATTAGTAAGTTCTTACTGGTAAAATTAATTCAATAATTTCTCTATGATAATCACTTGGTTGAATAATAAACGCTGTTAGCTCACCTGAGAATTTAACGATAATTTCTTCCGCAGCAACCGCAGATACCGCGTCTTTTAAATATTTCCCAGATACAGAAATTTCGAATTTTTCATCTTCTAATGTAGAAGAAACTTTTAATTCCTCTACAGCACTTCCTAACTCTTTAGATTGAGAAGAAACTTCTAATAGATTATCAGTTACTACTAATTTAATAATATCATCTTTATCTTCTCTACTCATTAATGCAACCCTATCAACTGCACTAAAGAATTCTCTACTGTTCGCCACGAATGTACATTCAAAAACAGTAGGAATAAGTTTATTAGTATTTGGATAGTTTCCGCTAATTAATAATACTGTATAAACTACATTTTGGTAGTAAAGTACTATTCTATTGTTTTCATAGAAGATTTCTACTTGATCTTTTCCATTTTCTATCATTCTTTGGAAATAAGTTAGAGCCTTTCTAGGAATAATTAAGTTAAACTCTTTGTTGCTATCTTCATCATTTAGTGTAACTTGTCTCCTACTTAGACGATATGAGTCAGTTGCAGTCGCTGTTAAGATTTTGTTACTTAATGAGAAGTTAACCCCCTCAAGAATAGGTCTTTGATCATTAGGTGCTGTACAGAATACTGTTTCTTTAATAATATCATTAAAAACATTAGCTTCTAATTTAAGACTATTTTCTTTAGAGATAACTGGGAATTCAGGATAATCATTAGCATCATATCCTTTTACGTTAAATTCACTTTTACCTGATTTAACTAAAATATTGTTACCAACTGTTTCAATCTCTATTAAATCTGTCGGTGCTTTTCTAATTATTTCTATAAAATTACGAGAAGGTAATACTACTTGTCCTTCTTCTTCTATAGTAATAATTTCTTTATCATCTTCGTAACTATCTACAGAATATTCTACAGATACTAAAGAATCACTTGCTTTTAATATAAGTTGATCTTTTTCTAATTCTATTTTTATACCTTTTAAAATTTCAAAAAGAGAATTAGGGGCAATTACTCTTGATACGTGATTTAAACCATCAAGAAAATTTGATTTAGTTATAGTAAATTTCATGTTTTCTCCTTATATATAATATATATTAAATAAAATAATAATAATAAGGGCTGTTAACACTGTGGAAAACTCCACCCAAATTAAAAATAAATTGTAAAGTTTGTTGTTAATAACTTGTGAATAACTAATAAAAAAGATTAATACTTATTAACAGCTATTATATTTGACCTAACTTTTCTTTAATCATAGAGATGTTTTCAAAAATATCAGGGAATTCATCTTCATTTAACTTAGCTATCTTATTAAATGAATAAAGAATAGAAGTATGGTCCTTATTAAAGTGTTGACCTATCGCAGGAAACGATAGATTAGTAAGTTCACGACATAAGTAAATAGCTATATTTCTAGCTTGAACAACTTCTTTTTTTCTAGTAGAAGAAAGAATATCATCTTTTCTAATAGAATAAAAATCAGAACAAGCATTAATAATATGATCAGGAGAAATATTTTTACGAGGAGCTTTTCTCACATCTTTT
>CALHQV010000269.1 GCA_938038035.1 uncultured Gemella sp.
CACCAGGTAAGAAAGATCCAGTTAAAGTAACTGTAGAATTACCAAATGGAAAAGTGATAACAGTAGAAGTACCAGTAAATGTAACACCAGTTAAGGAAATCGAAACACCGGTAACTAAGACACCGTTAACACCAGAAGATTACACTAAAGGTATTAAGATTCCAGAAGGTGGAAAAGTAACGAATGTAGAAAACATTCCAGACTTAACAACACCAGGTAAGAAAGATCCAGTTAAAGTAACTGTAGAATTACCAAATGGAAAAGTAATCACAGTAGAAGTCCCAGTAAATGTAACACCGGTTAAACCGATAGAAACACCAGTGACAACAACACCATTTACACCAGAGGATTATACAAAAGGAATAACAATACCAGAAGGTGGAAAAGTAACGAAAGTAGAAGACATTCCAGACTTAACAACACCAGGTAAGAAAAAACCAGTTAAAGTAACAGTAGAATTACCAAACGGAAAAGTAATAACAGTAGAAGTACCAATTACTGTAACTCCAGCAACTGGAATAGAAACACCTGTTACCGATACTCCATTAACAAGAGAAGATATTGAAAAACATGTTAAAGTCCCAGAAGGTGGAAAAATTATTGGTGTAGGTGAAATTCCTAAAGTAAATACACCAGGAGACAAAGGAACAGTTAAAGTTAAAATTGAACTTCCAAATGGAAAACAAGTAGAGGTAGAAGTACCGGTAAACGTTACACCAATAAAAGATATAGTTAAGAAACTTGGTGATCCGATTACTAATGAAGATGTGGAAAAACATGTTAAAATACCAGAAGGTGGTAGAGTCATAAGTATAGGGGATAAACCATCAACAGATGTTCCGGGTGAAAGACCTAGTATTCCAGTAGTTATTGAATTACCAGGAGGAAAACGAGTTACTGTAAAAGTACCAGTAATTGTTACACCAAAAACTACTCCAATAGTAGTTAAAGTAGGTACTCCAATAACACAAGATGATGTAAAAAAACATGTTGATCTACCAGAAGGATGGAAAATAACGAAAGTAGGAGAAATCCCAACAACTACAACACCAGGTAATAAACCTTCAGTAACTGTTGAAATAGAATTACCTGATGGTAGAAAAGTTACTGTGGATGTGCCAGTAATTGTAACTCCAAATGTGACTCCTATTGTGGTAGAAGTTGGTACACCTATTTCAGAAAATGACGTTAAAAAACATGTAGATTTACCAGAAGGATGGAAAATTACAAAAGTGGGAGAAATTCCAAAAACTGAGACACCAGGTGAAAAACCATCAGTAGCTGTAGAAATAGAGTTACCAAACGGTCAAAAAGTTATTGTTAATGTTCCAGTAAAAGTAATTGAAAAACAAAGAGTGGCTGAAAACAACAATTACAACAATAACAATAATAATAACAACTATAATAATAATTCAAACGTAAATCCTCATCAAACAAACACTGTCAAAGAGCCAATGACAAATACTTCATCTGGAAAAGTTAATGCTAACAAGATTGAAAAATTACCAAATACAGGATTAGAAAGTAATTCTATTGCTGGTTATGGTATAGCGTTATTAGGTTTAGCATTGTCAGTAATTAGACGTCGTAAAGAAAAATAATTCTTCAAAAAAAGAGAAGCAGTTAATTTTGCTTCTCTTTTTGAGTTTTGAATAGTGAATTTATTTATTTAAGTTTGAAAAAATAGGTATCTTCGATAAGTTCCCCTTTATAGAATGTAGAGCTAATTTGGCTTTTTAGAAATTAATGCAGAAAAATCTAGGTCATCATATTTGCTTTTATTAAGACCAGTTAATGAATCGAAGTCAGTATCAGGGAATAATGGATCGAAATCATCTATTTCAGTATTTTGATAATGATTCGAAGTTTCTATGTTCGAATTATTTTCATTAGTATTAAACAATTTGCTAGTTTTTGTGTACTTATTAACCTCTTGTGATTGAGTGTTCCCTTCATAATTATATTCGATTGAAACTTCTCCGAAATTTTCGCTAGTTGATTCTTTAGGATTATAAAATAAGACACCGTATTCTTCTAAGAGTTCTTCTTTTGAATAATTCTTTAAAGGATCTTCTATAGGTGATATTGTACTTTCATATATTTTTTTGACAAGATTTTCATCTGTTTGAATTTTATTGTCTTCAATCTTCCAAGTTGAAATAAGTCTATGTATTATATCTAATTGTTGATCTGAAAGTAGGTGAATTTTTGATTTAATTTCATTTAGTTTATCCATAACTTTATACTGCTTCTCTATTTTCTTTTAAGTAATCAATGTAGTCATTTCCCCAGATTTCTAATTCATTAAGTACTGATTGGAATTTTTTTCCGATATCTGTTAAGCTGTACTCAACTTTTGGAGGAATTTGAGCATAAACTTTACGATTAATTAACCCATCTTGTTCTAATTGTTTTAATTGCTTTGTTAATGTGGCTTGGGTAATAGTCCCTAGTGATCTTTGTAACTCATTAAATCTAACACTTTTATCCTCCAGTAGGTGAAGAATTAGTATTGTCCATTTACCAGACAATATTTTTTGAGTTGTAAAAAAGGGGCATTTTCCAAAAGGTTCTTGTTGTTCCATAAAAAATCTCCTTAAAATTTTGTTGGTATTATACAATTCTATCATAAAAGATACTTACTATTTTTAAAAAACGTACTTGATAAAATTTTTGTATATATTATAATTATATATATAACAATTATAAAACAAATAATAAAGTTTGGCAATAGCCAAAAAACGGAGGACATAATAATGACAGAAGCAAAAAATTTATATCAAAACAGAAGAAGTGTTTATGCACTAGGTAAAAATTTACCAATTTCAGAACAAGAAGTATTAGAAATTATCGATAATGCAGTTAAATACTCACCAAGTGCATTTAACTCACAAACTGCACACGCAGTAGTTTTACTAGGTGAAAATCACCAAAAACTTTGGGATATTACATTTGATGAATTAGAAAAATTCTTACCAAATGAAGAAGCTAAAGCAGCTACAAAAGGTAAAATCGATAGTTTTGCTGCAGCATACGGAACAATTTTATTCTTCGAAGATCACGATGTAGTAAAAGGTCTTCAAGAACAATTCCCAGCATACGCTGATAACTTCCCAATTTGGTCAGAACAATCTACAGGAATTGCATCATTTGCAGTTTGGAATGCATTAGCAGAGGCTGGAGTTGGAGCTAACATTCAACACTATAACCCAGTAATTGATGAAAAAGTTGCTGCTGAATGGAATATTCCAGCTAACCTAGTATTACGTGCTCAAATGCCATTTGGTGAAAAATTACAAGAAGCTGCATCAATTGAAAGAACTTCAAGAGTAAGAGTAGTAAAATAAGACTTGACTTAACGACGGATTAAATGAGTAATAATAACGCTGAGATAGTAATATCTTGGCGTTATTTTATGATTTTATCAGGACCAATTACTAAGCAAATGATTAAGTTAATGAAAGATTCTTAAATTTTAAAAATGATTGTTTCTATAAAACATTATTTATACCTTTAGTTGTTGGAATATACTGGTAAATATGATATTATAGTAGTTGGTATATAAATAAAGATTTAGAAGGTTTAATAATGTTAAAAATAGTAATAAAAGATTTAGAAGATACTAAACGTTTAGCAAAAATAGTTAGTGAAGGTATAGAAGATAGATTAGTACTTTTGTTAAATGGAGATTTAGCAGCAGGGAAAACAACTTTTACTAAGTATTTGGCTGAATATTTAGGAGTTAAGAGTGTGGTTAATTCACCAACTTTTAATATAATGAAAGAGTATAAGTATCCAAATGGAAAACTATATCATATTGATGCTTATCGTTTAGAAGATAGTGATGAAGATTTAGGATTTGAAGATATTTTCTTTGAAGATAATGTTAGTGTTATCGAATGGGGAGAATTTATTGAAGAATTTTTACCAAAAAAAAGATTAATTTTTAATATTCGATTAGTAGATGACCATAGAGAAGTTGAAATTATTTCTAATGGTGAATATGAAAAAATAGAAGAAAGGATACGTGAAAATTGGTAAGTTTAATTGTAGAAGCTTCGAATGGTGTATGTTCAATTGCATGTTTTGAAGAAAAAAATATTCTAGCCGAAAAAAACTTTGTATGTAGCAATAACTTGTCCGCGGTAATTTTAGAAGAAATAGAAAATTGCTTAAAAGAAGCAAATAAGAAAAAAACTGATTTAACAGAAATAATATCTAGTGAGGGACCAGGTTCATATACAGCAATTCGCGTAGTCGCAGCAGTATGTAAAACACTAGCTTATACACTTAAGATTAAATTAAAAAAAGTTTCTTCTTTAAAATTACAGGCGTTATTGGAATTCGATAGTAATAAGTTACTTGTTCCATTTATTGATGCACGCCGTGGTAATGTTTTTGGTGCAGTATACGAAAATATTGACGGTAACTTAATAGAAACATTAGAAGAAGGGTATTACTCACTTGAAGAAATCAACGATTTCCTTGTTTCTCAGAATAAAGAATTTGTATATATCAGTAAGGATATAGAAAAATTAAATGAACTTCTTCTTGATGGATTAAAAAATGACGAAATGGTCCGAGCAGCAAATGTTGTAAAAATATACGATTCATTAGAAGAAGTCGATTGTTATAATATGAAACCACAATACTTAAGAAAAACTGAAGCAGAAAGAGAGCTTGAAAATGATAAAAGTAGATAGAGTTGATATAAGTAATCTAGATGTATTATCGAAGATAGATATTGATAATTTTGATGATGCATGGACAAAAGATATGTTTAAGTCTGAACTTGAACACGCAAATGCAGAATACTATGGATTATTTAACGATGATGAAATTATTGGTTTTTGCGGTGGTTGGTTAGTTGCTGATGAATATCAAGTTAATAAAATAGTCATCGATAAACCTCATCAAAATAAAAAACTAGGTCAAATTTTCTTTACTTATGTTATGCAACTTTTAAAATTAAAAGGTGTAAAAAAAGCGATTGTAGAAGTGCGTGTGAGTAATATGCCCGCAATAACTATCTATGAAAAAGCAGGATTTAGTACTATTGATATAAGAAAGAATTATTACAAAAACAATGGCGAGAATGCTTATGTAATGATAAGGGATTTTAGCAATGAAAGAATTTAAGAATTTAGATAATGTAACTATCTTAGCGATAGAAACAAGTTGTGATGAAACTAGTGTGGCTGTGGTTAAAAATGGTAAAGAAGTACTATCGAATATTGTAAGTAGTCAAATTGAAACTCATAAGCAATTTGGAGGGGTAGTACCTGAAATAGCGAGTAGACAACATATAGAAGTAGTGATGCAAATTGTTGAAGAAGCTCTAGAAGAAGCGAAAACAACATTAGATGAGATAGATGCAATTTGTGTAACACAAGGACCTGGGTTAATAGGTTCATTACTAGTTGGTGTTAATGTGGCGAAAACATTAAGTTATGCTTTAGATAAACCTCTAATTGCAGCACATCATATTGCAGGTCATATCTATGCTAGTAATATTGATAATGATATAGTATATCCATCTCTAGCACTTGTAGTTAGTGGAGGACATACTGAACTTGTATATTTAAAAGATGAACTTGATTTTGAAATAATAGGTTCTACTCACGATGATGCTGTAGGTGAAGCGTACGATAAAGTCGCAAGACAGTTAAATCTAGAATATCCTGGAGGACCTAAAGTAGATAAACTAGCTAAGTTGGGTGAAGATAAGTATAAATTCCCTCGGGCAATGATTGATAGTGATGATTATAACTTTAGTTTTTCAGGTATGAAGTCAGCTGTAATTAACTTCGTTCATAATGCAAAACAACGAGGAGAAGAAATTGTACCTGAAGACTTAGCATGCAGCTTCCAAACAGCCGTAGTTGAAGTTTTAATCGCAAAAACTAAGAAAGCTATTACGAATCTAGGTGTTAAACAGTTGATTTTAGCAGGTGGTGTTGCAGGTAATAGTGAACTTCGTAAGCAAGTCCTAGAACTAGAAGAACAATTAGGAGTAGAAGTACTTATTCCAAAAATGAGTTATTGCAGTGATAATGCCGCGATGATGGGGGCAGCAGGATACTATTATTATAAAAATAATATTTTTGCTAATCCATTAACGCTAAATGCGAAGTCAACATTAGACTTAGAAGAAGTTAGAGGATAAGCATTAAAAGGGGAGTGACTCGACAAAATTGATTTTTTTAAAATCATGATTTTTGAGTCACTCCCATTTAATAAATGTTTTGGTGTAGTTATGAAAAGACAACTTGATGAATTATTAGATACTAATTTACAACAAATAAATCATATTTCTGAAAATAAGCATTTTATAGGATTTTCTAAAAGACTAGGGAAACAAGTTTTCGTTAAAATTTTTAAAGATCCATTAAAATATAGACTAGAGTATAAAGTTTTAAGAAATAAAGGTAATTTTTTATTAGATTTTCCTGAGTATTCTACACTAGTTTTGAAATATGAAGACTATATTCCACTAAGTAAAGAAAATGCAAATAATGAAGACATAATAAAAATAGCAGAGTTAATATCTGATTTTCATAGAGGAAACTGGCTCTCAATTGAAAATGACAAAGAAATTTCATTGGAAAAAATTCTAGAAAAAAATGTATATAGATTAGCTGATAGAAAAGAGTATACTGAAATAATTAACCTTCATTCTAAAATTTTAAAAAATATTAGTAAGTTAGATGAAGAGTATGAAAATACACTAGCTTTAATTCATGGAGATTTCGGTCTTAGAAATATTATGAGAAAAGACGATAATTTAGTATTGATAGATTTCGAAAGAGTAAAGTATGCTAGTTATTATTTAGATTTTATTAAATACTTTTATCAA
>CALHQV010000270.1 GCA_938038035.1 uncultured Gemella sp.
CATACAAAGATTTAGGTTTAATAACAGAAGTTAAACGTAATATTACTTATGTTTATGAAAATGGTCCAAAAGCAGGACAGGAAGCAAGTACACCTGTTAACCAAACTACTCGCTTTACAAGAACTGCAGAGATTAACAGTAGAACAGGTGAAGTGGTGTACACAAGCGAGTGGACTCCAGAACAAAAACTTGCTGAAGTAGTATCACCAGAAATCAAAGATTACACTGTAGACAAAGCTAAGGTAGATGAATTACCAGTAACACATGAATCAAAAGATTCAGAGGATGTTGTTAAGTATTCTCAAGTTTCATCAGTAACTAAACGTGATTACGCTAAAGATAAAAAAGGAACAGTTATCGTTAAATTTGTAGATATTAATGAAAACCTCCTTGCAGGTGATGTAGTAGCTAAGAACAATGTAATTGTAGCTGAAGCAACAACTACAACTACTGGAGATAAAGAAGAAACTACATACAAAGCTACAGGAGAAGATTACGCTGTAACAGCACCTGAGACTATCCAGGTAGATGGAGTAACGTTTAAACTGAAACGTATTCTTCCAGCTGGTGATAAATTCAAAAATACTGTAGATGAAAAAGGACTGGTTAAAGAAGGGGTAACTACTATTGTTTACCAATATGTAATGCCACTGGATATTCCAACAGTAGAAAAACCAGAACCTAAGACTCCAGAACAACCGAAACCAGAGCCGAAGCCTGAACCGCAACCAAAACCAGAGCCAAAACCAGAGCCGAAGCCTGAACCACAACCGAAACCAGAGCCGAAGCCTGAACCGCAACCGAAACCAGAGCCGAAGCCTGAACCACAGCCAACACCAGCGCCAAAACCTGAACCACAGCCAACACCAGCGCCAAAACCTGAACCAATGCCTGAACAACAACCAACACCAAAAGTACCTGAAAAAGAGGTTGAACCAGTAAAACCTGTAGTAACTGCACAGGTGAAACGTTTAGCGAACACAGGTAGCGAAACATCTAATGCAGCAGCATTAGGATTTGGAGCATTAATCGCAGGAATAGCGTTAGCGGTAAGAAAACGTCAAAAAGAAAAATAATAAGTTTAAAAGATGATTGATTTCATCGTATAAACTAAAGAACGTCCTTGGATGAAAATCCGGGGACGTTTTTACATTTTATGTTTCAAAATAAAATTCATGATTATTTGATAAAAATTATTTAATGTGTTAGAATTGGAAACGTATATACATAGTTATTCACAAAGTGATTAAAATTAAATTTTAGTTATTTTGTGTAATAGAAATAAATGGATTGAACGAAAAAGGGGGAAATTATGTTTAAAAATATCAGAAAAGAGAAATTTTCGCTAAGAAAATACAAAGATGGAAGAACAGATTCGAAATTAATTGGAGCGATAACGATTCTAGGTGTAGCGATGTTAGCTGGAGGTGGAACTGCATCTGCGAATGTAAGTTCTGGCGGACAGAATGAAACAACACTTGTAAGTGAATTTGAGAAAGTTCCTTCAACTGCCAAGACGACTTTCACAGATGATCAAAATCCTGTGAAAAAAGTAACTGTTGATGCGGTAGCTGATATTCGATACAATCAACCGACTAAAGCAAATCAAAATACAGGGGATGCTGATGGTACAGATTCTGTAAAATTCAAATCAAATGCAACAGTTAATTACCTATTAGAAGATGATAAATCAAAACTACAAGATTCGAAAAAGGTAGCCGGAGAAGAAGGAACTGTAGCGACACCTTATGATAAAAAGGGTATTGCCTACGATACAGATGGGAAAGATTATCGTGAATCAACTGTAGAAAAAACAGGAACTGCTATCAATGAAGATACAGGAAAAGAAGCGGTAATCCAAGCTAATAATAAAGAATACAAATGGATTCGATCAGAAGTGGTAAACGCTAATAAAGCGACTTATGGAATAACTAAATTTAATAATATAGAAGCACCGGTTTCTCCAGAAGGGATGCACAACAATCTAGGAGAAATCAACTACGGGAAAATTACAGGAAAAGTGTATTTAGTAGAAGAAACTTCAGATGGCCATTACGGAAAATTCGTAGAAGCTAGTGGAGTATCTAGTGACGAAGACGCTGTTGCGAAATGGAAAAACGGGCAAGCAACGGCTAAAGATTTCACTAAAGAAAATGTAACTCTTAAAGAAGGGGATACGGTTCTTGTAATGGATCGAGATACATATGCTCATGGAAGTGGTACGAGAACTGTTAATACGATAGACTATAGACGAGAAAAAATCCCTGCGAAGCCTAAATATGATTATACTGAAGATTTTAAAAGAACAGAAGGGATTCCTGGATCACCAACGTACGCTTTTTGGAATCAGGAGATTACAGGAGAATTTCCAACAATTGGTGATGATGATAGATTTGGGACAGCGGATGATGAAAAAGTGAATTTTAATAATGAAACTGTCTTATACTATAATAATATTACTAAAAATTTTCCTCCTGGAATAACAGGATCAAATAAATATAATTTCAAAAATGAATCATTACAAGAAATTCTAGAAGAGATGCATGCTCAAATATATGGGATATTAGAATATTTTGATCGTAATGTGCAAGATGAAATGGATAGAAAAAAGATTCAAGCAAGAAGGGAAGAGTTGGGACAAAATATTGCAGATACTATTAAAATGATTAAACAAAATCAAATTAAAGTATCATTAGAATCTGAAAAAGGATTAATGTTCTCTCAAGGAAATCAAGAAATTTTAAAAAAATTGAGAGATCAGATTGAGGGAGCTCAAAGTGTATTAAGTGATTTAGAAATCACATTGGGAACGTCGAAAGAAACTTTAAAAGAGTATAACCAATTAAAAGATGTAGAGTTAACGACAAAAGAAGTTCTAAAATACTCTGAAAAATATGGTTTTGCATCAGGTGTGATTAAGTCTTACCATAAAGATAAAGAAGAAGAACGTTACAGCGATTGGGAAAAAGTCAATCCTGAGGTTGAAACAAAAGAAGATTCTGTATATGCAAATAAAGGTACTGTGACAATCTCTGATGACTTAAGTAATATTAATGTTGTTAATAATAATTCAACTACAAATGAGACTGAATTTACTAAGAGGGATATAACAACTAGAGAAGAAACGAATTACAAAGTTAAAGAGATTATTACTCCTATTCGTGCTTATAAAGTGATGGGAGAAGGAGAAACAGTTGTAAATCACTATTATAGATTATCTACAAAATTATCTGATGCACCTGTGAAAATTGAAAATACAAAAGTAGGATCTGTTAGTGTGAATTATGAATCTGAATCAGGGGAAGTATTGAAATCATCGGAAGTGGCTGCGTCAGATATTCCTTATGAAAAAGTGAAAACATATGATGTTCTTTCAGGTTCTACAAAAGTGGGAGAAGAGAAAGTTACAGAAAAATTAGAGCCAACATACGATACAACTGATAAAAAATATAAAACAATCATAGGTGATAAAACAGGATTTACTTATGAATATGTAGGAATAAAAGAAGGATCTGAACCTGAAGAAGGAATAATCGCTAAAGAAAAAACACAGGTTACTTATATTTATCGTTTAGTAACTAAAGAAGATCCTAAGCCTACAGAAAAAAAAGTAGTAGGTTCTGTAGTAGTTAAGTATGTTGATGCTGAAGGAAACGAGATAAAACCAGCTGAAACATTGGTGAAAGAAGCAGTTTTAAGAACAACTTACACATATACTACAAAATCAGGAGATAAGGCAGTATCGACTAGAGAAGTGGTTAAAGAGTTTACTGCACAAGATTATAATACAAAAGAAAAATTAGTAGAAAAAATAACGACAACAGATGGTAAAACATATAAATATCATGGAGTTTATCCAATTTCAACTAAATTTAACAATGTAACTGCGGAAACAGGGAAAGTAGTAGAAGGAACGACAACGGTTGTTTATCAATATGATTACGATATTCCTGTAAAACCAAGCTGGAAAGTGCCGTCAGATGCACCGAAAAACGAAGTACCAGAGTATGAAGGAGGAGTGTCACCAGTAGCCCCACCTGTATTAGAAGTACCAGAGTATGAAGGAGGAGTATCACCGGTAGAACCGCCAGTGTTAGAAGTACCGAAATTTAAAGGAGGGGCATCACCAGTAGATCCACCTGTATTAGAAGTACCAGAGTATGAAGGAGGAGTATCACTGGTAGAACCGCCAGTGTTGGAAGTACCAGAATATGAAGGGGGAGTTTCATCTGATAGACCTACAATATTAGAAGTACCTGAGTATAAGGGTTCAGTTATCGAACCTATACCGAATCCTAGAAATCAACTTCAGAATTTACCTACTGTAGAAAATCTTGAAGAGCGTATTGTTGCACTAAGTGCTGTGAATAGAAAAAAATCGGAAAAATTACCTAATACTGGAGCTACTTCATCAGATGTTGCGATATTAAGATTTGTGACGATGTTGGCTGCTTTAGGAATGACTGTGGGTAAACGCCGAAAAGAAAAATAAATTTAAATTATATTATGTAGTTTGAAAATGTAAAAATAACTCAAAATCAAATTTCAAAAGAAGTTTGTTTTGAGTTATTTTGGTTGTATACTAAATCCGGGGCATGGAAAAATTCCAGCCCCGGATTTC
>CALHQV010000271.1 GCA_938038035.1 uncultured Gemella sp.
TAATAACTTTGTAATAGAGAAGCGTGCACAAGTACTAGGAACACTTACTAGAACACACAAAGGACTCTGTTTTGCAGGTACTCATGGTAAGACGACTACATCAACCATGTGTGCCCATATCATGCACCAAAGTCACTTAGATTGTAATGCTTTCTTAGGTGGAATTTCTAAGAATTATGGCACAAACTATATCCTCTCTACCCACAGCGATTATGTTGTAATCGAGGCTGATGAGTTTGATCGTTCTTTCCATTGGCTACGTCCTTGGATGAGCGTTATTACATCTACCGATCCAGACCATCTAGACATATATGGCACGAAAGAGGCTTACCTTGAAAGTTTCCGCCATTACACAGAACTCATACAACCAGGTGGTGCACTCATTATTCATAAGGATCTTGAGATGAAGCAACATGTACAAGAAGGGGTCAAAGTATATAATTATAGTCGTGAGGAAGGTGACTTCCATGCTGAGAATATCCAAATAAAGAATGGAACTATAACCTTTGACTTTATTTCTCCTGTAGAAATTACAGCATACTTTTTATTTGGAAGAACAAGAATAGATTGATTTCTAATCACATTGGAAATTTCAATCGTATCTCCATAACTATAGTATTTCACAATTCTTTTAGGAAAAATATTCTTAATATTATCAGATAAGTTTCTAGCCATACGACAATCCTCCTTTCTAATGTTCTATTGTGTAGTATATATCAAGTTAAATGAATATTCCTTTCGAGGAGCAAAGCTCCTCGAAAAGCAATATTCAAATTACTTATCAGATTTTACTACAATGATTTTATCAGCTTTCACGGATAATTGATTTGAGAAATCACCATAAATAGTTGCTTTAGGATTTATCAATTTTACTTTTTGACCCAAGGTAAAGTTAGTGTCACTATTAGCATCTTCTATTTTTACTTTAATAAACTCTCCCTTATTTAAACTATTTTCTTCTCCATAATTGTGAAGGTCTTCACAAATTAATAGGTTATATCTAAAACCAACTGTAGCACCATCAACTTTAATAGGTTCTACTCTTGTAAATTGTAAATCAATCTTATCAAAGAATAACTCCGCATTAAATGGTGCGAATAATTTTAGTTTCTTCATTGTTTTTTCTCCTTTCTTCTAAATTTAAATAGCTTTTATAGTCATCAATTTAATTGGACTAATATTAATTTTTATTTTTATCACCTCCTAAATGTAGTTTAATTACTGCATATATTTTTTTATAATTTGAAAAAGCAGGGACACCAACAAAGATAGGCTCATTAGAATGTAAACTTACATATCCATACCCTAAATTACATCTCTTAAATAATATATCAGAAGAAGGGAAAATCATTTTTTTTCCCTCAGAAGATAAATTACCTAAACCGAGTTTAAAAGTATAATTATCTCTAGCACCATTAGCAAATAAACTGCTATCTGGTCTTTGAGTTGATGTAATTATATGAACTTTTTTACTTCGTCCCATCATAAGTATTTCAGCAATAATTTTTTGTATTTTATTCTTTTCAGAGTTAGAACTTGAAAAATATGAAATCATAGATGCAAGTTCATCAATAAAAATAATTAAAGGTGAAAAGTCTTCTGTGCTTGTTAATCTATTATTAAAAATTTCATAAATTTCTTTTAGTCCTATCATACAATCCGTATAACTGAAATAATTTTTACAATTATTAAATCTTTGAAAATGTTCATCTCCTTTAAAATCTAAAATATAAACAGTAGCTTGCTTATAGAATAAACAAAGCTTCGCAATGAGATATAGAGAAAAAGTTGATTTACCAGAACCAGTCCCACCAGTTATTAAGTAGTGTGGACATGAAGTCAAAGTAATACTTATTTTCTTATTATCATCAATAGCATTTAGAATATTAATAGAAGTCTTCATCATGAAAATCTATATCCTTAGTTTTTGTTTCTTTATGTTTGCCGTAGTGTATAAAAGTAAATATCAAGTATCTATTTTCCTTGGTAACTTCTGTACAAAAAATAGGTAATTTTGGAAATATCATCATGTTGTGACAATAATTATTGAAAATATTTTTAATATATTCAGTATCTTGAATATCATTATTTTCTTTTTCATCTATTTTATATTGTATAGATACTTTATATA
>CALHQV010000272.1 GCA_938038035.1 uncultured Gemella sp.
AATATTATGAAAGTTATCCGCCCTCTTTTTCTTGATGAACTAGAGCAAGAATTCGACAAAATTATCGAAAGCGATATTCTACCGAAAACAAAAGTTGAACGGCTTCAAAAGCTTTGGTCTCGAATTTAAAAAATAAAAATTCTTTAAACATTATACTCTCACAACTAAGTATAACTATTTAAAGAACTTTCTTTATTATTCTTTATCCTCTGGAATAACTCCCATTAATTTTAATAATTTATCCCATTCAAAAAGCATCTGCAAAGCATATAATGCTAAAAATAGATAAACCATCTTTGTAATTGGAAAATCATGATAATCTAAAAAGAAAAATCTTAGAAAAATTACGAATAATAGTGAAACAGAAGCTATCTTGAAATGTTTTTCTCCTGAAATTTTGACCTTTAAAAATATAGTAACTATAGCTATTAAACTCAATCTTGCTAAATTTTCTAATATATCCATACCCCTATCTCCACATAATATAATTTGCACCCTTTATTTAAAGCACCTCTATACTAACTTCTATTATAACAAAGAGTTAATATAATGTAAAACGTTTACAGAAATAATACGTATAATTAGCTCAATATAGAATAATATCACTAAAGAATCTTCTAAATTCCTTAGTGATATTTACTATATTATAATATTTTTGAGAAGAATTCTTTTGTTCTTTCTTCTTTAGGATTATCAAATATTTCTGATGGTGTTCCTTGTTCTAATACTACTCCACCATCCATGAATATTACTTTATCCGCAACTTCTTTAGCAAAGTTCATTTCGTGAGTAACTATTAGCATAGTTAACCCTTCTTCTGATAATTCTTTGATAACATCTAGTACTTCTTTTACCATCTCTGGATCTAGAGCACTAGTAGGCTCATCAAATAATAATACTTCTGGTGAATTAGCTAAAGCACGTGCGATTGCTACACGTTGTTTTTGTCCCCCTGAAAGGCTATTTGGATAAACATCTTTTTTATCTTCTAATCCTACACGTTTTAGCAACTCAATTGCCTTTTTCTCAATGTTTTCAGCAGTGTCATCACCAAATGTTTTTGGAGCAAGTGTAATATTTTCTAATACACTCATATTTGGGAATAAGTTAAAGTTTTGGAATACCATTCCCACTTTTTTTCTATATTTATTGATATTTTGTTTAGTAATATCTTCACCATTGTATAAAATCTGTCCACTTGTAGGTGTTTCTAATAAGTTCACACAACGTAACGCTGTACTCTTACCACTACCACTTGAACCTAGAATTACGATTTTCTCCCCTTTTTCAACACTGATGTTTACACCTTTTAATACTTCTAATTTTCCGAATTTCTTATGTAAATCTTTTATTTCTAATAACAATTTCTTCACCTACTTCGTTAATTTTTTCTCTAAACGTTTTACCAATAGTGATAATATTGATGTAATTATAAAATATATTGCAGCTGCTACTAAGTATGGACCAAACGTCTGGTATGTAGCATTTTTTACAGTGTTTGCTGTAAACATGATATCCGCTACTCCTACAAAGTAAACTATTGAAGATTCTTTTACTAATGAAATAAACTCATTCCCTAAGGCTGGTAAGCTGTTTTTTAGAGCTTGTGGTAAAATGATTAATTTCATAGTTTGGAAATAACTCAATCCTAATGAGCGTCCTGCTTCCATTTGTCCTTTATCAATTGCAAGTATCCCAGAACGGAATATTTCACTGACATATGCACCAGAGTTAATTGAAAGAGCAATTATCGCTGACATAAATGGTGTGAATGAAATACCGATTTCTGGTAGTGCAAAATAGATAATCATAATTTGCACTAGTATTGGTGTATTTCTAATAATTTCTACATATACTGCTGCTACTACATTAAGTACTTTAAAAGTACTAATTTTTGCTAAACATACTACAATTCCAAGTATTAATCCTACTAGTAAAGCTATAAGTGAAACTTTTAAAGTTGTTACCGTAGCTTCTAAATACGCTGTGTAATAATTTGGAAGAAAATCAAACATTCTATTTTATACCTCTCTTTTATTCGCTTTGTGCAGCAACTTTAGCGTATTTATCAAGCTCTTTTTCAAATGCTTTTTGATCTTGAATTTCTTTAATTACTGCATTAACTTGTTCTAATAATTCTTTGTTACTATCATTTTTTCCTTTTTTGAAGGCAATTGCCATACCAGTTGCTTCTGGATCGTTATCTGCAGTAAATGTACTAATTTTAATATCAGTATATTTGTTCATTGCAATTTTTGCAACGTCATCTGGAATTAATACTGCATCAATTTTTTTGTTTTTAAGATCTTGTAATAAACTTGGTACATCAGTTAAAGCTTGGATATTTTTATCATCCATTTTTAGTTGTTCTTTAGCATAAGTTTCATATGTTGAACCTTTTTGAACACCAATTTTTTTGTTTTTAAGATCAGCTACAGATTTGATTTCTTCACTATCTTTATTTACTACGAAAATACCTTTACTTGTGTAATAAACATCTGAGAAATCAACCGCTTTTTTTCTTTCCTCTGTTGGATTTACACCAGAGATTACCATATCAACTTTATTAGCATTTAATGCTGCGATTAATGAATCGAATGCCATTTGTTGAATTTCAACTTGAACACCTAATTTTTTAGCAACTTGCTCTGCTAAGTATATATCAGCACCAACAACTTTTTTATTGCCATTTTCTGTTGTTAAAAATTCATACGGAGGATAGTCTGGAGAAACCCCTAATACTATTTTATTTTTCTCTTTAACTTCTTGTAATTTATTTTTTGTGTTGCTGCTTGAACATGCTGTTAATGTAACTACTGTAATAATTGATGTAATGAATAATAATAATTTTTTCATTTTTAATCACCCTTTAAGATTTTATAGTAAAATTTAAAATAAATCAATAATTATTATTGACAAATTTACAATAGAACAGATAAAATATAAAAGCGAGAAAAATTATAAGTAATTTATGGAGGACAAAAATGATATATGCTGAATTAAAAAATATCAAAACTTACAAAGGTATTAATAAGAATTTAGATAAGGCAATAGATTTTATTGTAGAAAGAAAATATTTGAATGCAAGTTATGGGAAAAATATTATAGAAGGAGATACTATATATTTTAATTATCCTGAAAAGGCAGCAACAAGAGAAAATACAGACTTAGAATTAGAATATCATAAAAAATATATAGATATTCATATTGTTCTTGAAGGTGAAGAAATCATCGTATATACTCCATTTGAAGATTGTATAGAAACTAAAAGTTACAATGATGAAGAAGATTATGGACTTGTAAAGGGAAAAGCACAAGTTGAGTTAATGATGAATACTGAAAATTTT
>CALHQV010000273.1 GCA_938038035.1 uncultured Gemella sp.
ATTATTTTACACTAATGTGTACCTATTTAATATTATAACTCAATATTTTCTGATATTCTCTAAATATGCTCTAAAAATAAAAAAGACTTAAGAATATTACTTAAGCCTTTTTATCATTTTTTCTAACTTATTATGCTGAAGCTCCGCTTGTTGCATCCGCTGCTGGTGCTGGCGCTGCTGGTGCTGCTCCACCATGACCAGCGTCAGAAGCTCCACTTGTTGCATCTGCCGCTGCAGGAGCTGGTGCTGCTGCATATCCGTGACCTACAGGTACTCCATTTTTAACTAATGATTGACCTGTTTGTTTTAAGTACCAATCTACGATTGGTTTGAAGTCTAAGATGTACTCGTTGATACCTGCGTATTTACCATTTTTGTCGTACATAGCTTGGTAGTTGTGCACAACATATTTATCTGGTCCGTGAGTTGGTACGTGTGTACGGAATACATCAATTTGTCCTGAACGTAGTAATCCTACTAACCAGTTTACACTCTTATGTATTCTCTCTGGGTGCTCTGGGTGAACATTTGCTAATGAACATCCAACTTGTTCTGGACGACGTTTTGCAAGCATTTCGTAATCTTCTTTGTGGTAGTTGTAGTATAAGAATTGGTTATTGCTGTCTGCATAAGTTAATTCCATTGGCATAGAGTTTAAGAAGTAGTTAAGTTGGTCTACTGTTAAGATACCACGATCAAGTTTAACATATGTATCTCCAGATACAGCGTTAACTTTTTCAGCTGCTTTTTCATACCAGTCATCAGCATTTCCATCAACACCTTCGATTGTTGTATCACATTTTCCACTAGCTGTTAAGTCTTCTGGCGGTGTTGGTTTTCTTTCTGCTAATGATTGAGCTACTGTAGCAAATTTAACGAATTTAGTTAAGCACATACGTAAGTATCCTACTGTACGATCATCAACTAAGTTACCTTCAGCATCGAAAGCTTCTTTAGCTTTACCTAAAAGGAACTCATGTCCTGGGAATACAATCGCGTTTACACCTGGAGCGTCTAAGATTTGACGTAAGTGTAATTGAGCACGAGATGATCCTTGATCATAGTATGAAGCTCCAAGTACCATTACTGGTTTGTTTTCAAGTGGGTGTAATTCGAATGATAACCACTCTAATGCACTCTTAAGTGATGCAGTAATTGTGTGGTTGTGCTCAGGTGTAGCGATGATAACACCATCAGCTTGTAAAATTTTACGGTTCATTACTAATAAATCTTTGTTTTCTCTTGAATGATCTTCATCTTGGTTAAACATTGGTAAGTTAGTAATGTCTAATAATTCTAAAGTGAATAAATCTTTATATTCTTTTGCTATAAATTCCATTAATTTGCGGTTATAAGAAATTTCCGCGTTTGAACCTACGATTCCTACTAATTTCATGTGTCTACACTCCTATCCTATTTTAAATCTTCCCAAGAGAAGTTTTCAATTTCTTTTTCAGCTAATTTATGTGCATTAATTAATTTTTCAGTAATTTTGATGAATAATAAGAAATCAGCAAATAAACTATCTAATTTAGCAACTGTTTCTGGGTTAGAGATATCTCCAACTTCGTCGAAAGCTTGTAAAGAATGTCCTAATAAGAACTCAGAACTTGGCATTACACGTGCTTTAACTTCTGGTGAGTCTAAAATTTGACGAAGGTGAGCTTGTGCACGAGATGATCCTAATGTTCCGTATGAAGCTCCTGTTAACATTACTGGTTTATCAAGTAATGGGTGAATTCCATAAGATAACCAAGCGATTGCACTCATTAATGATGCAGGTACTGCGTGATCATACTCAGGTGAACTGATGATAACTCCGTCAGCTGCTTCAATTTTAGCTGCAATTTCTTTAACTCCTTGAGGCAATTCTTTATTAGCTGGTTTGTTGAATAAAGGAAGATCTTTAATTTCAACTAATTCGATGTCAGCTTTACCTGCAAAATGTTTTTGAATATATTGTAAAAGTTGGCGGTTTGTAGATTTTTTAGAGTTTGTACCAACTAGACCAATTAATTTTACCATGTTTTTGTTTCCTCTCTCTTTTTTTGTACTATCTACATTATTTGTATCTAGATTTTCTTGTCTTGTTTTTTTAACATTTTTTTTGTTTTTCACTTCAGCCACTTTAATAGAGCCTCCTTAAATTAATAGTATATTCAGTATTCTTCAAGATATTTTTATCTAACATATTATTTTATCTAGCACTCCGCTTGTATAATAGACTTTACCTTCAGTAGTTACAACAACACACTCTATATCAGGTAAGTTGTTCACTTCTTCTAAAATATCTTTGATATCTTTTCCAAACAATCTTGTAGTCCAGATTTCTCCATCTACTGACTTTCTAGAGATTATCGATAATCCTGCTACATTTGTTTCAACGGGATAACCAGTTTTCGGATTCAATATATGATGATATGTTTTACCATTTTCTGTGTGGTTTCTTTCATATATTCCTGATGTTACTACCGATTGATTTTTTATCCCTATAGTAAATAAATGATTTCCTCTTGACTCCACTGGATTCTGTATACCTATGCGCCACATTAAATCTTGATTATGCTTGGCATCACCAAAAGTTAATACATTACCACCTAAATTAATTAATCCAGCATCTACGCCTCTTTTCTTCAAATATTCAATCATAAGATCAGCAATATATCCTTTTGCTAAAGCACCTAAATTAATAGCCATGCCCTTTCTTGCAAGATAGACAGATTGTTTTTCTTCATTTAAAATTATTTGATTAGGATCAGTTATTTCTAATAAATCACCAATTTCTTGTTTAGTAGGAACTTTTACATCTTTAAACCCTATTCTCCATGTCTGTACAATTGGACCAATAGCAATATTTAAAAAGCTATTAGGAGCACAACTATGGTTTTTCCCTATTTTTATCAAATCAAATAAATCCGGATGGACTTTGATTGCTTTGATACCTGCATTATGATTAACTTCCATTAATTCAGAACTGTCGTCATTTGCACTAAATCTATGTTCATACATCTTCAACATTTCTACAGCATCATCTAAAATAGTTTCAGCATCAACGCTATCAAAAATAAGAATATCTATATGAGAACCCATTAATTTTAAGGTCTTTCTTCTTAATTCCATTTTTTTACACCTTACAATAAAAAATTTATTTGCTTAAGATAACTAAATATGTTATATACATCTACAAGAAACCTGTTATTAAAAGACAAAGTAATAATAGATGATTAATACTTTAATTACATTATATAACAGAAAACTCTTCAAATCAATAAAATATTTAACTCATAAAGAAGGTGTGATATGGCGTTTTCATTAAAAAAACAATAATAAGTAATATCTTAA
>CALHQV010000274.1 GCA_938038035.1 uncultured Gemella sp.
TGATAATTCTGTTATATATAGCGGATATATTACTTCTCATTGATTGTATTTTTCATGAAAATAAAATTGAAAATATATCAATTTTATGAAAATTTACACTTGAAAATACATTTTCATAGGAGTATTATTAATATATGTTATTAAAAATAAGTTAGGAGAATTTTTATGGATAGCAATTCAGCTATAGAAATAGAAAGAGAAAAATTATTTAACAAAGGATTTATCACAATAACTGCAATTAACTTTATCGTATTTTTAATTTATTATTGTTTTGTAGTTATTACAGCTAAGTATGCAACTGCTGAATTAGGTGCTACTGCAGCACAAGCAGGTTTTGCCGCAGGTATTTATATTATTGGAACACTTGTCGCTCGTCTTTATATCGGTAAGAAATTAGAAATCATCGGTCGTAAAGAGATCTTACGATTTGGTGCTTTAATTTACTTAATTACAACAGCTGCATATTTAATTTCATCAAATATCATTATTTTAGATACAGTTCGATTCTTAAACGGATTTGCATATGGAACTATTTCAACCGCAGCTAACGCAATCGTTACAGCATATATCCCTAAAACTCGTAATGGTGAAGGTATTAACTACTACGGTTTGAGCACAAGTTTAGCAGCTGCTATCGGACCATTTATCGGTATGTTATTACTACCAATTACAGGATTCAATGCAGTAATCATTTTAGCTGTCGTATTGTCAGTTGCAGTTACAATAGCTTGTTTCTTATTCCCAGTAAAAAATATTCAATTAGATGAAAAACAAATAAAATTACTAAACAGTTGGTCATTAAATACATTTATTGAATACAGAGTATTATTCATCTCTACTGTAGCCTTCTTAATAGGTTTAGCATATTCAAGTGTACTAGGATTCTTATCAATTTATGCTGATAGCTTAAACTTATCTACTGCGGGAGCTTTCTTCTTTGTAGTATATGCACTAATTATTACAGCCACTCGTCCATTTGCAGGTCGTATCTTCGATGCTCGTGGTGAGAATGCAGTTATGTACCCAAGTTTTGTATTCTTAACTTTAGGATTATTAATGTTAAGTTTTACAAATGGTAGCTTTATGTTATTATTCTCTGGTGCACTAATTGGATTAGGATACGGAACATTCATGTCAAACGGACAAGCTGTTTGTTTAAAACTTGTTAATTCTACTAAAGTAGGTATCGCACTTTCTACTTACTTTATCGGATTAGATCTTGGGCTTGGATTTGGGCCATACGCCTTAGGTACTGTTCACGGTATTTTATCATATCAAGGAATTTATATTCTATGTGCCGTTATCACAATCGGAGTAACAGTTCTTTACGCAATGTTCTATAAAGGTAAAGAAGTACGTGTATTAAAAACTAAAACTAGTCGATAGTAATATTAAAATCATTAAAAAGTAGTCCTAATAAGGGATTACTTTTTTTATATCAAACTTATATACATAAAGAGGTGTGAGCATTACTCACACCTCTTTTCATTTTATTTTTCTGGATATCGTCTTGCGACATCAACTAATTTTTCTTTAATTATCTTCTTAGGATCTTCATTTAGGTGATAACACATTGCAAGAGCATAGATAAGTACGTCTGCCAATTCATCTTTTATCTCTTGAATATTATCTCCCTGTTCATTCCATTGAAAATGTTCTAATAATTCTGCCGCTTCTATTGAAATACTTTTAGAGAACCTTTCTAAAGTATCATACTTTTCCCATCCTCTTTTTTCCCTAAATTCTGTTATTATAGTTTTTAATTCTTCCATATTTTATTCCTTAAATTAAACTATTATTTGTTAAATTATTATATAGATTATAGAATTCGGCTAAACTCAGAGTTTCACTTCTTCTTCCTGGCTCAATATCACTATCTACACAAGCATTTTGTAAGTCTTGTTTTTTATCCTTACCGTAACTTGAAATTAAGTTATTTAATAAAGTCTTTCTACGTTGAACAAAACACGAACGTACGAATTTAAAGAATTTAGCATCAGTTTCAAATTCTCGAATTTCTTTAGTCATGATTTTTACAACTGCACTCTCAACATTCGGTGCAGGTACAAATACTTTTTTCGGTACAGTAAATAGATACTCAACATCAGTGTAGTAATTTAATAAAATCGTTAATGAGTTGTAATCTTTTGTTCCTACTTTTGCATTTAATCTATTAGCAACTTCTTTTTGCATCATAACTACATAACCATCAATTTTCTCAGTATTCTCGATTAAATGAGTTAAAATTGGAGTTGTGATGTAGTAAGGTAAGTTTGCTACTACCATAATTTTTTCACAATCTGACATCTTTTCAGCGATTATTTTATCAACATCAACTTTTAAAATGTCATTATTAATAATCTCAATATTAGGATAATCAGCAAGTGTCTCCGATAAAATCGGTAAAAGTCTACCATCAATTTCAAATGAAATTACTTTTTTAGCTTTTTTAGCTAACGCTTCTGTAAGAGAACCAATCCCAGGTCCAATTTCTATTACTCCTACATTTCCATTTACCCCAGCTCCATCAACAATTCTATTTAAAATATTAGCATCTATTAAAAAGTTCTGTCCTAGGCTCTTCTTAAATGTAAAACCGTGTTTTTTTAGTATTTCAAAAGTTTTCTTGGGTGTTCCTATCATTATTTTATTCCTTTACTTATTTTTTTCATTTCTTCTAATAATCGTTCTTTAGAAATATTATACATGTTTAGTTTATTTAGTAGTTGTTTAGCATTAGTGTAACCTATATTTAATCTTTCACAAAGTTCTTCTCTTAGAACTTTAGAAGTTGCGCCTCCAACTAAACCTAATTCTATTAATATTTCGTTACTTATATCATTTTTCACCTCATCCATCGGTGTGTAATGATTTTTGATAGCCGCTATAATATCTTCTTTACTCGCAGCTTCTATTCCAATTTTCCCTTTACTATCTACGGCTTTTTTATTTGAAATATATGCATGTTTTGCCGTAGGTATATTTTTTTCTATAATACTCCTAATTCTTTTCCCTGCATAATCAGGATCTGTTAAAACTATTAATCCTCTTGTTTTTTCTAGAAAGATTAGACGCTCAATTTTTTTCTTAGTTAGGGCAGAACCATTAGTTTCAAATGTATCACAATCTATTGCTTCTTTGACCCTATTGGTATCATCTCTTCCTTCTACTACTATTATTTCTTTGATTTTCATTTTATTATCCTTTAAAAAATTCATCAGTCTATTATAACATATTTAGACAAATTTTGCTCATACTAGCATGAATATTTTAAATAGTTGTAAAGTTCATGCGTAATTTCATCGTGGACTTTATACTTATATCCACCACAAAGAAAATTCTTTTTTAATTCAAATTTATCTTTAAGCTTAATTTTTTCTAGTGCTTTTCCTTCTTTACACACTAGTATTTCCCAATGTTTTTCAAACTTAACTAAGTAACAATCATAAGTCCTATCTTCTCCATATGCTCCAGTAAAATATAGTAGGCCTACAAGATCTAGTATTATATGCCACCATTTTACTGTTTTTCTTCTTTCTAACAAATAAACCTTCTCACTCTTAATAAGATAATTATATAATTCTTCCATAACTCCCACCTCTTTATACTAATTATATCATAAAAAATCCTCTGCAGAAAAACTGCAAAGGATTTTTATTAATGTATGTCTTTTTTCTTAAAGTTAGCTCCACTTACCTCACTAACTGTCCCAATTGATAGAAAGGCATTCTTATCATTTCTAAAGACTATTTTTTTAAGTTTTGATTCTTCAATACGAGTGATTACACAAAATATGATTTTTGTTTCTTGTCCTGAATAACCACCTTCTCCATGTAATAAAGTAACACCACGGCCTAATCTATCTTGAATTTCTTGACTTATCACTTGATAATTACTAGTAATAACCATAACCGATTTAGAGTCATTAAGTCCCTCAATAACGATATCCATAACTTTAGACGCTACGAAGTAACTTATCATAGAATATAATGCAGCTTCCCATGTAAATACAAATCCAGAAGCGATAAAGATAATAACATTTATTCCAAGGACCATTTCACCTACAGAAATCGGTAATTTTTTAGTAGCGTATATCGAAAACATCTCACTTCCATCTAACGTACCACCATTTCTAATAACTAATCCTACTCCTATTCCAAGTATTATCCCACCGAATATACATGCTAAGAACGGATCTGTAACAAGTGGTGGGAAATTATGGAAATATGATGTTGCAAAAGATAAAACCACGATACCAAAAATAGAAGCTAGTGAAAATCCTCTTCCAATTTGTTTATATCCCAAATATAAAAATGGAATATTAAAGATTAGAATAAAGACCCCAAGTGGTAATCCCAAATAGTGACGTGCAATAATAGACACACCAATTACTCCACCATCTAATATATTATTAGGGATTAAGAAAAATTCTAATCCCGCTGCAAAAATTAATGATCCAATAATAATACTTATATATTTCTTTAAAAATTCTATTCTACTTTCCATTGATTCTCCTTTTATTTATTTTTTTGACAAATAGGACAAAAATGACTTGAACGTCCTTTTATTGTTACATTTTCTACCTCATGACCTAGAGGACAAGTTTTCTTCCCATATATTTGATGGAAATTTTGCATATTCCCTTCACCACCATCAGTGTGAACATAATCTGAAATAGTAGAACCACCTTCTTTAATTGCAAAATCCAAAATATCAACCAATTCTTTAAATAAACTTTCCTTCTTCTTTTTAGATAGTTCACTTGCTTTTGTTAGAGGATGAATTTTTTGACGGTATAATACCTCACAATCATAGATATTACCACAACCACAAAATACATTCCCTTCTAAGAGAAGTGCTTTTATAGATTGATCTCTATATTTATTTTCTTCCAATTTACTTAAGAAATATTTTTTGGCGTTTTTATCAAATGGTTCTGGTGCGAGATTTACAAATGGTTTAAATTTCGTTATATCATCAATATACCTAAGTTCTCCAAATCTTCTAATATCACTATAGACTAATTTTTCTCCAGTAGATAATTCAAAAATTACATGTTGATGTTTATAATAATTTTTATTGGTAATTTCAGATATATCCTCAACTAGAAAAAAAGCTCCCGTCATTCCAAAATGTGTAATTATATATCCTTCATTTAATGTAAAGAATAGATACTTACCTCGACGTGATAACTTCTCAATTTCTTTACCTTTAACATTATCTGAAAAAGAGCTGAGTTCTTGTTTAATAATAGACATTTTACCTACTTTATGGCTATCTTCAACAACATTAGAATATGTTATATTAACAATTTTCTTATTTATTACTACTTCTTCAAGTCCAAATTTTATATTCTCAACCTCTGGTAATTCTGGCATAATGCACTCCTATTTTTTGTACTTATTATTTTATTTTAATACAAACATTTGAAAATTTCAAAGAATTCCAACTTCCTTTCCAGTTACAGTATAGAAAATTATCAAGTTTTTTTCATTATTTTTCCTCATTATTATAGCGTTTAGACTTATTATGTAGTATAATAAAAAAGTTAAATGAAAAAAAGGGGTCTAATATTAGAATGGAAGAAAAAATGTCTAGACGAAAAAGAATTAGTACACCCTCTTACAAAAATGGAGGCGAACCTCCTAAAAAAAGAGGGATTAGAAAAATATTAATGACAGTCTTTGCACTATTAATACTCGGAATCGGTGGCTTTGCTGCGTATACGTTTTTCAACTTTTCTAGTTCAGCACAAAAAGGTTATAAAAATGTAAATTATTTAAAAGAGGTTGATCCTAACTTCAAAAAATTCTCTGTATTAATCCTGGGTATTGATATGAATGATGATCGAAAAGCTCAAGGACAAACACGTGAAGATAGTAGAACAGATTCAATGATCTTAGCTACTGTAAATAAAGATAAAAAACGTATGGATATGGTAAGTATCCCTCGTGACTCACTTAGTCTTATGAGAGAAAAAGATGATGAGCATAATGACAGCGCATATTTCTATGATAAAATCACTCATGCTCATGCTTATAATGATGTTAAAGGAACTACTAATGCAGTAGAAAACTTATTACATACACCAATTAACTTCTATGTATTAATAAACTTTAAAGCGTTTGAACAAACAGTTGATGCTTTTGGAGGAATTGATTTATATGTTCCATTTGACATGGATGAACAAAATGCTAATGGTGAAGAAAATACTGTTAAATTAACAAAAGGTTGGCACACACTAAACGGTGAACAAGCACTTGCTTTTTCTCGTAGTAGATATTACGATAGTGATATCGAGCGCGGTCAACGTCAACTACAAGCTATCCACGCTCTAATTGATAAAGCAAAAAGTCTAAATGCCTTAACTAAAATTAATGATGTAATTAATATCGCTGGAGATAATGTTGAACACAACTTATCTACAACTCAAATCTCTTCAGCTATTAAGATGTTTATCAATGATGATATCGAGATTGTATCGCATAGAATTGATGGTTACGATGTGACTTATAACGGAGTATATTATTACTATCCACGTCCATTGTCACTTCTATACGCTTCATCTGCCTTAAGAAACAATCTTGATTTACCACTTCCAAAAGCAACTGACCTATTAAATATATATTATCAAGGTCATATTGCAATTGGTCTTAAAGAATATAAAATAAACGGTCTTCGCTTACCAGATACATATCAAGCTACTAATCTTACAATAATGTCGCCTGAAGACTTACTAGCAAATCTTCCGGAAAGACTTACTAAAGATGATTTGAAAAATGATATAACGGTAAGTAACGAGAATAGACCTGATGAAAATAGTAATACTAAAAACAATGCTAATAATAGCAATTAACAGCAAAATACTACAACTGTTGTAGGTACAACAAATACTCATCAAAATATCGGCGTAAATAATAACCAAGAATAATTAATATCCCATCAAAAACTATTTTTGATGGGATATTAATTATTTATTTGAAAATTTTACATTTACAGTTCCAGTATTTGAAGATGTGAATAATTGTTTCTTTTTATTTGAGCTATTTGTAAAATTTGATTCTTCATCACTTAATTCAGCTATAATATTACCTTCTGTTGTCTTAAGAATAATAGAATTATTTGCAGTAAGATTACTTAAAATAATATTACCAGTAGTTGTTTTTAAGTTAATATTATCTGAACTTTCACTAGGAAGATTACTTACCTTAATATTTCCTAGTTTATTAGTTATATTAATATCTTTTATTGTTGATGATGACAAATCTGTATCTCCTGTTTTATTATCAATACTAATATCTTTTAAATCATTAATATTATTTAATTTAACATTTCCTGTAGCAACATTAATTTTTAGAGAATTATTTTTACTATTTAAGTTATCTATATTTAAATTTCCAGTTGCTAATTTAATGTCAGCATCTGAAGCTGAAATAT
>CALHQV010000275.1 GCA_938038035.1 uncultured Gemella sp.
AACTTACAAATAATGGCATTTATAAAATATAAGATTATAAAAAAAACTATTGATAACTTTCTAAAGTAAGTCTCAGGAAGGAATCATAGTGAAAGTTAATTTTTTAAAAAGGCGGATAATAATTAGAAGAACTATTTAGAAATTTTTCTAAATAGTTCTTGACTTTAATATGAAGTAGAGTTACAATCTATTTAGAAAGATATCTAAATAGAATTGCAGTTCGTAATAAAAAGAGGTGATATACATGGGATGAGTGAAACTTTAAAAGCTATATCTGATCCAGTAAGAAGAAATATACTAGAAATATTGAAGGAAGAGAAGAAAAGTGCAGGAGAACTAGCTTCGGAATTTCATTTAACAGGAGCGACTGTCTCTTATCATTTAACGCAGTTAAAAAAAGCTGGATTGATATTAGAAACTAGGCATAAAAATTTTATATATTATGAGTTAAATGCCAGTGTATTCGAAGAAGTATTGGTCTGGATCTATGGTTTAGGAGGAAAAAAAGATGAGAGTAGATAAAAAGAGTTTGTTTTTAAGTGTCGGTATTTGTTTATTGCCGATATTGATTGGAGTTTATTATTATGATGTACTACCTGAACAAATATCCATACATTTCAACTTTAAGGGAGAGCCGGATAATTTTGTGAGTAAAACTCGTGCGATTATTGATATTCCTATATTCTTAGCGATAGTTCAGGTCATAATTTCGCTAGTAGTTGATTTTGATAAAACGCCGAAAAAAGGTGCGCTAATAATTAAGGGAATTATACCTTTGATAAGTGTTCTAGTCCAAGGCGGAGTAATAGCATATGCTTTAGATAATAATTTTAATGTATCTCAATTAGCGATTTTTGTTATAGGTATAGTGCTTATTATTCTTGGTAACTATTTGCCTAAAAAAGAATTTTGGGGAAAATATAATTTTAATCTTTTTGGTTTGGAAAAAGGTGTCAATGAACAAAAAGTGATTAGAGCTTACGCGCTGTATATGACTTTTAGTGGGGTTGCTATATTTGTTAGTGGATTCTTTAGTTCTATAGTAGCATTAGTTTTAATAGTTATTTTTGCAATTTTTTCTACGGTTTCACCTTTCTATTTGGTTAAAAAGTATAAAAATTAGTAATCTATTATAATAGGTAGCATACATGTATCCCTATAAGAGAGTATTCTTTCAATGGGGATATATTGTATGCTATAATTACATACACGAGAAGTTTTGTGTAAAGAAAAAGTTTGAGTTTGTCTAATAATAAAATGGGAGGGTATAGAGTGTTAGAACTTAAAAATATAGTTAAGAAGTATAATACTGGTGGTAGTGAAGTAGAAGTACTAAAATCTGTAAATATTCATTTTAGAGAAAATGAATTTGTATCGATCTTAGGTGCAAGTGGAAGTGGAAAAACGACACTATTAAACATTATAGGTGGTTTAGATAAATACACATCTGGTGATATGGCTCTTATGGGACGCTCTACTAAAGAGTTTAAAGATAGGGATTGGGATGGTTATAGAAACGGAACCATAGGCTTTGTCTTTCAAAGTTATAATTTAATATCTCACTTAAGTGTTATTGAAAATGTAAAATTAGCTTTATCTATCTCAGGTCAGTCAAATGCAGAAAATGATAAGAAGGCGAGAAAAGTACTTGAAGATGTAGGATTAGCGGAGCATCTGTATAAAAAACCTAATCAACTTTCTGGAGGTCAGATGCAGAGGGTGGCAATTGCTCGTGCATTAGTAACTGATCCGAAGATTATTCTTGCTGACGAGCCTACAGGAGCATTAGATAGTAAGACTAGTGTTCAGATAATGGAACTTATTAAAGAGATAAGTAAGACGAAGTTAGTTATAATGGTGACGCACAATCCGGAACTTGCAAAAGAGTATAGTGATAGAATAGTACGAGTTAAAGATGGTGAGATTCAAGAAGATACAAATCCATACATAGTTGGAGAGGTCGCTGATAATGGTTTTGCTTTGAAGAAAACTGCGATGGCATTTAACAGTGCTATTAAATCTAGTTTTAAGAATCTTCTTACGAAAAAATTCCGTACACTTATGACAGTTGTTGCGAGTAGTATAGGGATTATTAGTATAGGTTTAGTATTAGCCATTTCATCGGGTATGGATAAGTATATTCAAACAATGCAAAATGAGAATTTATCATCAATGCCGATTATGATAAGTGCGAATCAGATTAATTTTGGATTAAGTGTTGATGATGACAATTCAGAAAAAGACTCTAATGGCTCAGAATTAGTACCAAAGTCACGCCGAGATGTACATAGAAATTTATACTCAGTTGATTCATTAGGGAATGGAGAGACATTTATAAACTATATTCAAAATAATGCTAAGGATTATTACTCTGCAATTGATTTTGCAGAAGGTTATAAATTGCAAGCATTAACTAAAAATGCAAAAGGTGATGTAGTAGTCGTAAAACAAGAACAAACTTCATTTAATGATAATATTTTTGGCGTATTACCAGAAGATAAGAACTTAATTATGAATCAATATGAAGTAGTAAAATCATCTAAAGATAATTTCGAATATCCTAGCGATAATGAAGTTGTGTTATTTACTGCGAAGAATAACGAAATTGACAAAGCCACGATAAAAGCTTTAGGGTTTGATGAAAATGCAAAAGTTAAGTATGAAGATATAATCGGGAAAGAGTTTAGTGTTGTAGAAAATAACAATTATTACAGAAAAATAGCTGATAGATTCGTTCCACGTGATATTGATGTAAAAATGTATGATGCAGGAACTAAGGTTAAAGTTGTAGCTATATTAAAAGCTAAAGATAGTTTTACTAGACCTCAGATGACGATTGGGTACACAAGAGCTTTACAAAAATCAATGATTGAAAAAGAAGCGAAGTCGGATATTGTAGTAGCTCAACAAAAAGACAAAACTAGAAATGTTATAACTAATCAAAAGATGGATAGTGATACAGCAGAACAAGTTCTGGCAACGTTAGGAGCAAAAACTGCTCCGAGTGCAATTAATCTTTATCCGAAATCTTTCAATGATCGTGATAAAATAGCGGAAGTTATTAATGGTTTTAACAAAAAAGTAGCAGATAAATATGGTCCAGATAGCTCAGATTATCACAAGTATAGTATCACGTATGCGGATTTAGCCAAGCAAATGACGACGATTATGTCACAGATGATTAATACAATTTCATTAATCTTATCAGCATTTGCGGGAATTTCATTAATCGTATCGTCTATTATGATCGGGATACTAACATATGTATCTGTAGTAGAAAGAACGAAGGAAATTGGTATTCTTCGTGCGATAGGTGCTCGAAAAAAAGATATTACAAGAATTTTTATCGCAGAAGCAGGATTGATCGGATTTATTTCTGGAGCTGTAGGTGTAGCAGTGACTATGCTTTTATCTGTTCCAATAAGTGGAAGTATTGCTAAGGCGCTAAAAGTTGAGGCATTTACTGCATCGTTAAATGCTCAATCATCAATTGGACTAATATTGCTTAGTTTGATACTTACGCTTATTGCAAGTATTATCCCATCGAGAATAGCTGCGAAGAAAGATCCAGTCGAAGCGTTAAGAACCGAATAAAAAATAATATGAGGAATAGTAGGTCGTGTTATAATCGAGAGGTTACTAAAAATGTAACATTCGGAGATTAAATCGGATCTAATATTCCTCGTTTTTTATATTTATTGCGAGTTGAACAGAAGAGAAAACTGTAGTTGTAATTGACACGTATCTAGGCTTACAATATAATTTATACTATACATATATTAGGTTAGGAGGTTTTTATGGTAATAGGTTCGTTTATAGTTTTTGTGATATTTCTTTTATTGTTTTTATCTGTTTTGTATTTCGACAGAAGGAACTTGTTTTTAGGGATATTTTTTATAGCGACAGGTTTGAGTTTTATTTTTTATGTAATGACCTTTATCACTAACCATGCTCAAGACAATAAGTTTTTCTATAATTTGGGTGTAGTATTACTTGTTATAGCTGTGGTAATATTTACTCTGCTGCCAATTGTAGTAGTAATTCTGTTTTTATACAATTCATTTATGCTTATTAGAAGAGAAGGTTTAAGAGTAGGTAACTTACTGAGTCTGGCTACATTTTTCTTTCTAGTAGGTTATTTTACATATTGGCCACGCGTTGCTGATTATACTCATGGTAATCTAACATTGAGTATACTTTATGTTTATGTTGGATTAGTAGTATTGTATTTCTTGTGTATAGCAATGTCTTATTTAGTATCTAGTGTTCTAAATTTTATTAATATTTTGCCTAGGAAGATTGATTATGTAGTGGTACTAGGTGCGGGATTGATAGGTGAGAGAGTAACGCCCCTTCTTGCTAGTAGAATTAGAAAAGGGATAAAAGTTTATAAAGCTAATCCTGGAAGTAAACTAATTATGTCGGGAGGTCAAGGTCCTGATGAAGTAGTATCTGAAGCATTTGCGATGAAAAACTATGCTCTTGAGCAAGGGGTTGATGAAAAAGATATAATCTTAGAAGATAAATCAACTTCTACCGAAGAAAATATTATTTTTTCAAAGAAATTTATTCCAGCTGATAAAAGTTTCGCTGTGGTGACAAATTATTATCACGTTTATCGTGCATTAGTTCAAGCTAGAACTTTAGGTTTTAGATGTATTGGATATGGAGCGCCGACTAAATTTTATTTCAGTCTTAATGCTTTTATTAGAGAATTTATAGGATATCTATATTTCAAAAGAAAAATACACACTATAGTCCTAGGTGTGCTGACATTCTTGTTTATATCTATAATTATATTCTTAAATGTATATTTTTGGCTTAATAGTTAATAATAAAATCATAAAATAATATTTCGTAATATGAAATTAATAAAAACTCGAGAAAACCAACTCAATTAAGATTGGAATTTTCGAGTTTTTTATTATTTTAGGTATGGAAAACATCGTTTTAGGTAATAACTGAACTAAACTAAGAAATCTTTGATACAATAAGAATGTAAACAACGTTGAGTACAAAATTTATCCTACAGGAGGGAAATATAATGATTAAATTTAAAGAACTTAATGAAGTGGAGTTGCACAATATTGATGGTGGTGGAGATAAGTTGGGATTTGCCCTAGCTAGTTGTGGGGCTGCTATAGCAACAGGTGCTGAAGAGTTGGCATTACTATCTATATATGGACTACCAGGAACGTTAGCAGGAGCAGCAGGACTGTGTGCAATCGGAGTATTAGGTATCCAATATAAATAAAGGAGAATCATATTATGAAGTATACAGAATTAAATAAAGAACAATTAGCTAACGTGGCAGGTGGATTTAATTGGGAAGGCACAGCTCTTTGCAGTGTAGCATGGACAGGTGTAGGATATCTTGCTGGAGGAGTAGTAGGTGGACTTATTGCAGCACATTATATGCCACTTATTTGTGCCGGAGCATATGCTTGGTAGAGATTATGAAGAATATTATAGAATTAGCTTTAAGATTTGTGGTATTTTTTATACTTATATACTTCCTAACATTCGGTTTTACAGAGGTTAATCCGGGTATTATTCTTACGTTACTAGCAATATTTGTGATGACAGTATTTGTTCAGGTGTTTGCTTTGGTTAGGAAACTTCCTGCTACACATCGTGTAAAATCAAAAGTGATAGGAAATACAAGTACACTAGTAGTAATATTACTTTTTGCATATATTAATCAAAATTTTGCAGAAGCCAATTTTAAATTATTTATGCTAAGTTTAGGTGTGTTAGCTATTATTGCTACAAAGAATATTATTGAATATAAAACGCTAACTAAATAAAATTAAAAAACATGGCGCCGACATAATTTGTGTTATTATGAAGTCGCCATGTTTTATTTTAAATATTGGAGTTTTCTTTAATTGTTTTTTTGATTTTTCGTATTGTATTTTCTGAAAATAGTAATTCAACGTTATTTGTAAATACTATTTTATCTTTTTCTATTTCTAATATGTTGTCTATGTTCATAATATATGATTTATGACAATATATAAGTTTTTTGTTAAGTTGTACTATTTTTGATAGTTTTCCATAGAATGAGTAGTTTTTGCCGTTTTTTAATACGATTGATATTTTGTGGTTTCCGAAAGTTTCGAAGTACAGTATATCATCTATATGGAAAAATAATTGTCTTGTTCCTATTTTTATAGGTATTTTGTTAGTATTTGGATTTGTGATTATTTCTTTTTTATATTGACTATAAACAGTTTCTAAAACGGAGCGGATTTCTTTTTCTAAACTGTCTTTGTTTTTTAAGATATATGCAAAAGGTGAAATCATTTTTTGTAGGATAATGTTTTGCATGTTATCATGAGATGTGATGTAGATAAGCTTAGCGAAAGGATCTATATCACGGATTTTTCTACCTAACTCAATACCATTGATTTCATTATTTCCAAGATCTATATCAAGAAAAAAGAAATCTATCTTTTCGCTATTAATAATCTCTAATGTTTCTGTAGCAGTATTAGTTGGGAATATAGTAACGTTATTCCAATCATGAATCATAGCGTAGTTTGCGACAGTTTTATGTATAATATCGAGCATTATTTTGTTATCTTCACATATTAAGATTTTCATACAGTCCTCCTTCGATAGTTAATATTTGTATAAAAGTATTTCCATCTATTTCAGTATTCAACAACATATTTAGTTTATTTGCAATTTCATGAGCAGAACTTAGACCTAATCCTCTATTAGTTCCTTTTGTAGAGAATCCTTCTTTGTTAAAATCTGCTATAGGTGTTCCAGTGTTATTAAAAGTGTTAGATATTTGGATATCGGTAGTCTTATCGATTTGAATAATATTTATATCGATTTTTTTATCGTCAGTAACTTCAAGGGATGCTTCTATAGCGTTGTCTAATAATACACCTAAAACTCTACTTAGTTGCATTTCATCTGTATAGAAGTCAGTTATCTCACCTTGAATATTAATATCAACATCGATGTTATTATTTTGTGCCATGAATACTTTGTTTGTAATTAGACTTTTAAGTGAACTAACTTTTATCGAGTTTAGTTTGGCTATAACGATATCATTGAGTTCTATGTTATTGTTGAAGTTCATAATAGCGCTGTTAAAGTATTTTTTTAGTTTTTCTTTATCAAAGTCATCGTTGTTGATATAGCCATCTAATCCCAAAATGATATTATTGAAATCGTGTTTGAATTTCCTAATTTCATTATTGTTTTTCTCTAAGGCTAAAATATACTTCTTTTGCTGTTCGAGTTTCTGATTTTCGCTTTTGACTTCCGACTTGATTTTAGTATTTTTTACTAGATTATATGTGATTGAAGAAAATAATATAAAAAATACTGAAATGGTTATAATAGTCATATAATATAATGCAATATCTTCTTTTCCTAATAGAGAATATATACTCAAATAATTATAGAATATAAGTATAAAT
>CALHQV010000276.1 GCA_938038035.1 uncultured Gemella sp.
GAAGAAAATGAGTAATACTAATGCTCGACATATTGCTTACGAGGTTTTATATACAATTATCCAAGAAGATGGCTATAGTAATATTACGTTAAATAAATATTTTAATCAGTATAAGGTTGAAGAACAAGATAAGAGATTTATCAGTGAAGTCGTATATGGAACTATAAAAAATAAACTGTATCTTGAGCACATTCTTAAATCTTACTCTAAGGGTAGAGTAAAACCTAAAGTTAAAGTTATTTTATTAATGAGTATCTATCAATTGCTTTATATGGATAAAACACCGAATTTTGCAGTTATTGATGAAGCAGTAAAATTAAGTAAAGAAATTGCAGGAAATATCACAGGAAAATTTGTTAATGGTATTTTAAGAAATATTGAGCGAAATTCAAGTAACTTAGGACTTAAGTATAAAAATAAAACCGAGCAGTTTTGTATAGAAAATAGTTGCCCTAATGAATTATATAATATACTTGAAGTACAATACGGAGTTGAAAAAGCTCAGAAAATAGTTGTATCTTTTAATGAAAAGAGCAAAAATAGTATTAGATATAATCCATTAAAAATTACTAAGAAAGAGTTAATAGAAAAATTAGGGGATGCTGTTAGTGAGAGTGAAATCTGTGAAGACAGCCTAGTTTTAAATAAATTAAACTTAGATAGTAGTTTATTTACAAAAGGATACTATATTGTCCAAGATGAGGCTAGTGCTCTAGTTGCATCGTCAATTGGCTTGCCGTTAGATAAAAAATATAAAATATTAGATACTTGTGCTGCTCCAGGTGGTAAAAGTTTGCATATAGCTAGTAAGTATTTTAATTCTAGTTTAATTTCATGTGATAAATATATACATAAGCTAAAATTAATTGAAGATAATAAAGAGAAACTTGGAATTACCAATATTGAGGTTAAAGAACAAGATGCTACTCTAAACAATACTTCATTTAATAATAAGTTTGACATAGTAATCTGTGATGTACCGTGTTCGGGAATAGGGGTTATCAAAAATAAACCTGAAATTAAATATAAAATCACAAATTCATATGTTGAAGATATCGCTAAACTTCAATACGATATTTTAGAAAATAGCAAAAAATATGTAAAACAAGAAGGAATTTTAATGTATTCAACTTGTACGATAGATAAGAGAGAAAATATTGAAAATATAGAAAAGTTTTTAAAAGAGAACAAAGATTTTAGTTTAGAGAGTATTTCTCTAAATAATAGTATTGTAAAAACGAGAGAAAATGGTGTATTAGAAATATTACCTAATGAGTATAGTTGCGATGGATTTTTTATCGCAAAACTTAAAAAAATGGAGGAAAAATGTTAATTTCAGATTTTAAAGGTTATAAAAAGTCTAGATGGTTAAAAGATTTTGATAAAATGTCTATATATTCTATAAGACTTGATCAATTAGAAGAATATATTGTAAGTATCGGTGAAAAAAAATTCAGAGCAAAACAAATCTTTGATTGGTTATATAAAAAGAGAATTACAGATTTTTCAGAAATGAAAAATGTACCTAAGTCTCTACAAGAAAAACTTGCTGAAGAATTCGAAATTACAACTTTAAAAACAATTATTAAGCAAGAATCTGCCGATGGAACAATGAAATTCCTATTTGAGTTACAAGATAAGTATACTATTGAGAGTGTGCTTATGAAAAATAAATATGGTAACTCGTTATGTGTAACAACACAAGTAGGTTGTCGAATTGGATGTACGTTCTGTGCTTCAACACTAGGTGGTTTAAAACGTAACTTAGAAGCAGGAGAAATAGTATCACAAGTACTAAAAGTACAACAAGAATTAGATAAAAAAGGCGAGCGTATTTCAAGTATTGTAATTATGGGTATCGGTGAACCGTTTGAAAACTATGATGAAATGATGGACTTCATTAGAATTGTAAATAGCGATGAGAGTTTTAACATTGGTGCTCGTCATATTACTGTTTCAACTTCTGGTATTGTACCGAAAATTTATGATTTTGCGAATGAAAAAGTTCAGATTAATTTTGCGGTATCTTTACACGCGCCTACTAATGAATTACGTAGTAAAATCATGCCTGTAAACAGAGCTTATAACATAGATAAACTTATGGAAGCATTGAAATATTACCAAGAAACTACAAATCGTCGTATTACGTTCGAATATGGTTTAATGGGGAAAGTAAATGACCAAAAAGAACACGCTGAGAAATTATCGGAAATTATTAAAGGTTTAAACTGTCACGTTAACTTAATTCCGATTAACTATGTACCTGAACGTAACTATGTTAGAACTAGTAAGAGTGATATTTTCGCTTTTGAAAAAGTTCTTAAGAAAAATAAAGTTAATGTAACAATTAGAAGAACACAAGGTGATGATATTGATGCTGCTTGTGGTCAACTTCGTGCTAAAGAACGTAAAGAAGAGGTAAAAGGAGGAATTCCAGATGCCGCTAGTATATTCGTATAATAGTAATAAAGGGCGAAAAGAAAAAAATGATGATGCCGTTAGTGTATCAAAAAACGAACAAGGTGCTGTAATTGGAATTGTTTGTGATGGCGTTGGTAGTCACAGTAATGCAGCGTATTCTAGTAACTATATCGTATCAACATTAGAAAAAGAATGGCAAGATTTAACATTTGCTAATTTCAACAATATGAAAAATTGGTTATATGATAGAATTGAAAAACTAAATACAGAATTATATACTAAATCAAAAGATAATCAAAAAAAGATGGGGACAACAATAGTTACTGTTGCTATCTTTGACAACCAAGTTGTTGTTTATAATATTGGGGATAGCAGTGCATATGGTCTTACAAAGGATAATGTAATGAATGTTGTTACAGTTGAAGATTCATTTGTTGGAGCATTAATTTCAGCAGGAGCAATTACTGAAGAAGAAGCTAAAAGTCATCCAGAAAAACATGTGTTAACACAAGCATTAGCCACTAGAGATAATATTGACTTGCACACTTTTATTGATGATCTAAATAATTACGATTATTTTCTATTATGTTCGGATGGATTGACAAATATGATAGAAAAAGAAGAAATCCAAAATATAGTAAGAAATGATGAATTATCAATTGCTGTTAATAAATTAATTGATAAATGTGTTGAACGTGGGGGAGTAGACAATATATCAGTAGCAATAATAAAAAATCTAGGGGGTGAAAACCATGATTAATAAAATTATATGCAATAGATATAAGATTCTTGATCACTTAGGAACTGGAGGAATGGCTACAGTTTGGCTTGGATATGATACGATTTTAGATAGACAAGTAGCCATAAAAACATTTAAGATAGATGCAAATGATGAAGATGCAGTAAAAAGATTTAATAGAGAAGCTAAGGCCGTAACGAGCTTGTCTCATCCTAACATTGTTTCTATATATGACGTAGAAAATGAAGGAGAGTTTTATTATCTTATTTTAGAATATGTTGAAGGTATGACCTTAAAAGATTATATGGTTAAAAATCCGCGTATTCCTATTGAAACAATAGTTCATATTGCCAAACAAATTGCTGCAGGACTTAGTCATGCGCATCAAAACGGGATTATACATAGAGATATAAAACCTCAAAATATTCTAATGAATGAGAATCTTACTTGTAAAATAACCGATTTTGGAATTGCAAGAGCATATGGTGATACTACTCTTACTCAAACAAACCAAATGTTAGGAACAGTTTATTATTTATCTCCTGAACAAGCGCGTGGTAATGTTGCAACAGCTCAGAGTGATATTTACTCATTAGGAATTTTAATTTTTGAAATGATTACTGGACAAATTCCATTCAAAGGAGAATCAGCAGTTGCGATTGCATTAAAACACCTACAAGAAGAGCTTCCTGATATAGATAAATACAGGGAAAATGTTCCTCAAAGTGTAAAAAATATTGTTTTAAAAGCAACTATGAAGAACCCAAATGAAAGATATATTAGCTCTAAAGAGTTATTTGAGGATTTAAGTACGGTTCTTAATCCAGAGCGTTTATATGAGGATAAATACACAGGTTTTAAAATACCAGCTGAACCAATAAAAAATTATAATCAAACACAGTATCTTGATAATAGTAGTAATAACAATCAATACGGCTATAATGATTATAACAATGAAGATGATTATTATGATTATGAAGAAGATAATAGACATAGTAATAGACGTTATCAACAAGTTAATAATCAAAAAAATAATTATAATAATGTAAGCAAGAGAGATGAAAAGGAAGAAACGTCTAAAGCTAAGCATATATTCCTTGCAATACTAGCTATTGTCACTATTGTAGTAGGTACCTTTTTCATTTATAATTACGTTATTGGTTCTAATAGTGTTTCTGCTCCTGATGTTCGTAATAAAACTTTAGAAGAAGCTAAAGTTACCATTGTTAAAGCAGGGCTTGAAGTAGGAGATGTTACTGAAGTAGCAAGTGATGATATAAAAGAAAATACAGTAATTGATAGTGATCCGAAAGCTGGTAAAAAGGTGAAAAAAGGTTCTAAAGTTGATTTAAGAGTTTCTTCGGGTAAAAAAACAGTAGATATGCCTAATTTTGTAGGTATTGATGAAGAAACTGCGAAGAAAAATGCTTCTAAATTAGGTTTTAAAAATATAACAGTAGAAAAAGTAGAAAGTAATTCGTATGAATCTGGAAAAGTTGTATCTCAAAACATTAGAGCAGGTATGGAAATAATACCTGAAGAAAAAGAATTAATAATACAGGTTTCTACAGGTAAAAAGAAGGTTAGTATGCCTAATCTAGTTGGAGAAAACAGTACAACTGTAGAAAGTACGATTGCATCATA
>CALHQV010000277.1 GCA_938038035.1 uncultured Gemella sp.
ATAGAACATATTAAAGTAATAATAAATGCAAAACTATATATTAATACGAAGAAAAGTTTTTGAATTGAAAACTCTGCATTTAATCCAATAATCAAGTTTATAACTATTAATGGAATAAAATTGCTTATAACTAGTGAAAGTAGAGTGAATAATTTACTAAAAAATATTTCAGATCCTGTAACAGGTAAGTGAATAATTGCCAATGTATCATCACTTTCATAAAACATATTGGTAAAATTATTTAAAATTTGAATAAACACCATTAATAAAATAAAGAAAAGTATACTTCGATATCCTGGGCCGGAAAAGTTGAAGCCATATGAAAATATTGAAAATACAAATAAAATATTTAAGAAATTAACCAAATTCATTATTAATAAATTTTTAAAAAGATTATGTCTTATATCGTTCTTTTCACTAAATTTTTTTCTGTATTTTATTCTTTGAGGTGAAAAACTATAAAGAAGATTCGTTAAGAATAATTCTTTAATTACATTGAATCTCATATTTAATCACCACCTAAAATATTTGAATTTGAATTTTTTACTATATTAAGATAAATTTCTTCTAAACTATCTCCCTCAAATTGTTCTTTAAGCTCGTTAAGTGTACCGATAAAAACCAGTTTTCCCTTGCTGAGGATACCTATTCTATCGCATAGATGTTCAGCGACCTCCAAGACATGAGTGGAGAATAGGACACTGTTTCCTTTTGTGGCATGTTCTTTCATTAAGTTTTTCAAGTCAAATGCAGCTTGTGGATCTAATCCAGTCATAGGTTCATCCATGATCCAGAATTTAGGTTCTGATAATAGTGCACCAATTACGAATACTTTTTGTCGCATACCGTGAGAAAAAGAACTAATTTCTTGATGCTCAACTCCTGCCATATTAAATAATTTGCAGTACCTATTAAGAATATTATCTCTTGTTTTATTATCAATTTCATATATGCTAGCGACTAATGACCAATATTCAAAGGCTGATAATGTAAGAAACATATCAGGACTATCGGGAACATAGCCGATTTGTCTTTTACATTCTAATCTATTACTTTTTAAAAGTAGGTTATTGAAATAAATTTCTCCAGAAGTAGGTTCTAATATACTAACCAAAGATTTGATTGTAGTTGACTTACCAGCTCCATTATGCCCGATAAGTCCGAATATCTCTCCATCATTGATTGTAAAACTTAAATCATCAACAGCAGACTTTGTATCAAATTTCACGGTAAGATTTTTCATTTCTATCATAACTATCCCTCCAATGTTATCTATAGTTATATTATACTTGTAATCGTTTTAATCGACAAGGGGAATAGTTAAATTATTTCTATAACAATGGTTGATGAGAATATAATAAATTGAAAATTTAAAAGTAGTTTCAAGGAATACTTGAAAAAGTGACACAAAATAATATATACGAAATACCTGGAAGGGTGAATTAAAACTCTATGTATGATACACCTGGAAGTGTTTATTTATAAGTTGAACATGATACACCTGGTTAAGTGTGAAAATAGAATGTGATAATAGCAAGTTAAAAAAGATATAAAAAAATTTTAAAAAAGTGTTGACAAGAAAAAATAAAAGTGGTATTATTTAGTACGTGAGTGTTACGGCACTCTGTGTAAAGCCACTATGGCTTATAAAAAATTTAAAAACGTGATACACCTGGATAGGTGATTCACAAAGTATCGAGGAAAGGAGGAAATCAGGAAAATGCCAACTATTAACCAATTAGTTCGTAAACCTCGTAAATCAAAAGTATCGAAATCAGATTCACCAGCACTTAACAAAGGTTACAACTCTCAAAGAAAGAAAGAAACTAACATTTCTTCACCACAAAAACGTGGAGTTTGTACTCGTGTTGGGACTATGACACCTAAAAAACCTAACTCAGCTTTACGTAAATATGCACGTGTTCGTTTATCAAACCAAATCGAAGTAACAGCATATATCCCAGGTATCGGACACAACCTACAAGAACACAGTGTTGTACTTATTCGTGGAGGACGTGTAAAAGACTTACCAGGGGTACGTTACCACATCATCCGTGGAGCTTTAGATACTGCAGGAGTTAACGACCGTAAACAAGGACGTTCACTATACGGTGCTAAAAAACCAAAAGAGAAAAAATAATATAAGATAAAAATTTGATAAAAAGAATTCGTGAAAGGAGGCAGACACTATGCCACGTAAAGGTCCAGTTGCAAAACGTGACGTTTTGCCAGATCCAATTTATAACTCAAAATTAGTTACAAAATTGATTAACAAATTAATGCTAGATGGGAAACGCGGTACAGCACAAAGAATTTTATATTCAGCGTTTGATTTAATTAAAGAAAAATCAGGACGTGATGCTATGGAAGTTTTCGAAGAAGCATTAAACAACATTATGCCAGTTCTTGAAGTTCGTGCTCGTCGTGTTGGTGGTTCTAACTACCAAGTACCAGTAGAAGTACGTGCTGAAAGAAGAACTACATTAGGTCTACGTTGGTTAGTTAACTATTCTCGTTTAAGAGGAGAAAAAACTATGGAACAACGTTTAGCTAATGAAATTTTAGACGCAGCAAATAACACTGGTTCAGCTGTTAAGAAACGTGAAGATACTCACAAAATGGCTGAAGCTAACAAAGCATTTGCTCACTATCGTTGGTAATTATAGGGTGAATATCAAGCTATTTTATAGCTTGAGTTTTTCACTATAAAAGACAAATTACTTAAAACATTTAAAAATTTATGAAAGGAGAAAATTGACTCATGACTAGAGCATTTTCTTTAAAAGATACTCGTAATATCGGTATCATGGCTCACATCGACGCAGGTAAAACTACTGCTACAGAGCGTATTTTGTTCTACACTGGGAAAATCCACAAAATCGGAGATACTCACGATGGTAACTCTCAAATGGACTGGATGGAACAAGAACAAGAACGTGGTATCACTATTACATCTGCTGCAACAACTGCTGAGTGGAAAAACCACCGTATCAACATCATCGATACACCGGGACACGTAGACTTCACAGTTGAGGTTGAACGTTCACTTCGTGTACTTGATGGATCAGTAGCAGTATTAGATGCGCAATCAGGTGTTGAACCACAAACAGAAACAGTTTGGCGTCAAGCTACAACTTATGGAGTTCCTCGTATCGTATTCGTAAACAAAATGGATAAAACAGGAGCTGACTTCCTATATTCTGTAGGAACAATCCACGACAGATTACAAGCTAACGCACACCCAATTCAACTTCCAATCGGAGCTGAAGATTTATTCGAAGGTGTAATCGACCTTGTTGAGATGAAAGCTATCTACAACGAAGGAAGCGTTGGGGAAAATCTTGTTGTAAAAGAAATCCCAGCTGACTATCAAGATCAAGCTGAAGAATACCGTGAAAAACTTATCGAAGCTGTTGCAGAATTCGATGAAGACTTCATGGAAAAATACTTAGGTGGAGAAGAAATTACAATTGACGAGCTTAAAGCTGCAATTCGTAAAGCTACATTATCTGTAGAATTCTTCCCAGTAGTATGTGGATCAGCCTTCAAATATAAAGGTGTACAACCAATGCTAGATGCGGTAGTAGAATACTTACCATCTCCATTAGATGTACCTGCTATTAAAGGGGTTAACCCAGATACTGATGAAGAAGTAGAAAGACACTCTTCAGACGAAGAGCCATTCTCAGCCCTAGCTTTCAAAGTTATGACTGACCCATTCGTAGGGAAACTTACTTTCTTCCGTGTGTACTCAGGTATTTTATCATCTGGTTCATACGTTAAAAACTCAACTAAAGGTAAACGTGAACGTGTAGGACGTATCCTACAAATGCACGCTAACACTCGTAACGAAATCGCTGAAGTATACGCTGGTGATATCGCTGCAGCTGTTGGTCTTAAAGATACTACTACAGGGGATACACTTTGTGACGAGAAAAACGAAGTTATTCTTGAATCAATGGAATTCCCAGAACCAGTTATCCAACTTTCAGTTGAACCAAAATCAAAAGCTGACCAAGATAAAATGTCTACAGCTTTACAAAAATTACAAGAAGAAGACCCAACATTCCGTGCTGGAACTGACGAAGAAACTGGACAAGTTATCATCGCAGGTATGGGTGAGCTTCACTTAGACATCATCGTTGACCGTATGCGTCGTGAATTCAAAGTTGAATGTACAGTAGGTGCTCCAATGGTATCTTACCGTGAAACATTCAAACAAGCTGCACAAGTACAAGGTAAATTCACTCGTCAATCTGGTGGACGTGGACAATACGGGGACGTATGGATTGAGTTCACTCCAAATGAGCCAGGTGCAGGATTTGAATTCGAAAATGCTATCGTTGGTGGGGTAGTTCCACGTGAATACATCCCAGCAGTAGAAGCAGGATTAAAAGACTCTATGGCAAATGGGGTATTAGCTGGATACGAATTAATCGACGTTAAAGCTAAATTATTCGATGGATCATACCACGATGTCGATTCATCTGAAATGGCGTTCAAAGTTGCTGCATCATTAGCTCTTAAAGAAGCTGCTAAGAAATGTAACCCAGTAATCTTAGAACCAATCATGAAAGTTGAAGTTGTTATGCCTGAAGAATACTTAGGAGATATCATGGGAGACATCACTTCACGTCGTGGACGTGTTGAAGGTATGGAAGCTCGTGGTAACGCACAAGTAGTAAGTGCTTCAGTACCATTATCTGAAATGTTCGGATATGCAACTTCTCTACGTTCTTCAACTCAAGGACGTGGTACTTACTCAATGGTATTCGACCACTACGAAGAAGTACCTAAATCAATTTCTGAAGAAATTATCAAAAAAAATAAAGGATAATAAAAATTATTCTTTATAGTTGCAATTTTCGTTGTAACATTATAAAATATAGTTATCATAGAATGCTATGTGACTAATTTAAAAAATTAAAATTTTATTAACTTGAAGGAGACATTTTTAAAATGGCAAAAGAAAAATTTGACCGTAGTAAAACACATGCTAACATTGGAACAATTGGTCACGTTGACCACGGTAAAACTACTTTAACAGCAGCTATCGCTACTGTATTAGCAAAAACTTATGGTGGAGAAGCTAAAGACTACGCTTCAATCGATAACGCACCAGAAGAAAGAGAACGTGGTATCACAATCAACACTTCTCACATCGAGTACGAAACTCCAAACCGTCACTACGCACACGTAGACTGCCCAGGACACGCTGACTATGTTAAAAACATGATCACTGGTGCTGCTCAAATGGACGGAGCTATCTTAGTAATCGCTGCTACAGATGGACCAATGGCTCAAACTCGTGAGCACATCCTATTATCTCGTAACGTTGGAGTACCAAAAATCGTTGTATTCTTAAACAAATGTGATATGGTTGATGACGAAGAGTTATTAGAATTAGTTGAAATGGAAGTTCGTGAATTATTATCTGAATACGGATTTGACGGAGATGAACTACCAGTAATCAAAGGTTCTGCTCTTAAAGCTCTTGAAGGTGACGCTGATGCAGAAAAAGCTATCATCGAATTAATGGAAACAGTTGACGAGTACATCCCAACTCCAGAACGTGATAACGCTAAACCATTCATGATGCCAGTTGAGGACGTATTCTCAATCACAGGTCGTGGTACAGTTGCTACTGGACGTGTTGAACGTGGACAAGTTAAAGTTGGAGACGTAGTAGAAATCGTTGGATTAACTGAAGAACCAGCTTCAACTACTGTAACAGGTGTTGAAATGTTCCGTAAATTATTAGATTACGCTGAAGCAGGAGATAACATCGGTGCATTATTACGTGGTGTTGCTCGTGAAGATATCGAACGTGGACAAGTTTTAGCAGCTCCTAAAACAATCACTCCACACACTCAATTCGTAGCTGACGTGTACGTATTATCTAAAGAAGAAGGTGGACGTCACACTCCATTCTTCACAAACTACCGTCCTCAATTCTACTTCCGTACTACTGACGTAACTGGTGTAGTTACTTTACCAGAAGGTACTGAAATGGTAATGCCTGGGGATAACGTATCAATCAACGTAGAACTTATTTCTCCAATCGCGATTGAAGAAGGAACTCGTTTCTCAATTCGTGAAGGTGGACGTACTGTAGGTTCAGGTGTTGTAACTTCAATCGTTAAATAATAATTGAATTGAAACACATAAAGCAAGGTGAATTTCACCTTGCTTTTTTTTATATTTAATATTGATTTACATAATGTTCATATTTTCTTAGAGATATTTTATAGTTTCAATTCATTATATGTATTAATAATGTATTTTTAGCGTAAAATCATTATTTTTTTTGATT
>CALHQV010000278.1 GCA_938038035.1 uncultured Gemella sp.
TATTTTTTCTTTTAAAGCCATTCACTTTTTTACCGTTTCTATCAATCTTATTTGACTTTTCCCAATTTGGTAAATTGTTCATTACTTTGTTTATATCTTTAGCAAGTTTTGAACCTCCTAAATTCATTTTAAATTCTTCTCCCTCTCCAATTAAATACCCTAACTCATATGAAGTAATGTCTTGTATTTGGGTTTCTCGTGGAATACTTTCATCAATAGTGCCAAAATTAACAAATTCATTTACATATTTATAAAATTTAAACCTATTAGTACCGTTTTTAAAATACTCTATCCAGTTTTTAGGTACAAGCATTTCTAAAATGCTGTTTATACGCTCTTCTAGTGGGTTATATTCTAAAGCTTCACTTGTTAATTTTCTCATGTGTAACTTTGCTTGATTTGATATTAATAATGTTTCTCTGTTTTGATACCATTGATAAACTTCGCTCCATAATTGCAATATATAGTCTTCCTCAATGTCAAAAATATTCATCTTTCTATTTTCTTCATCTCCATACATCAACCAATATCTACGGTTTCCAGTCCTATCAGTTAAAATTTCTTTATCATTAGTAGTTCCGCAAATAATAAAATGTCGTTCATGAACTCTAGCTTTTTTATCGTATTTACCTCTATAAGTATCACTTGTTTCACTTAACCACGCTTTAAAGGTATCAATATCAGTTTTTTTCATTGTAGCTAATTCTGTAAAATCAACAATCCAAGCTAACTCTATTTTTATAAGTGTTTCTAGTGATAATCTTTCTGTTTCTGATACGTAAAAATTCAATGCTAACTTTTTAAATGTTGTACTTTTACTTAAACCCTGGTCTCCGTGTATTATTAACATTTCATCGAATTTAGTTCCAGGCTCAAATAATCTATATATGCCAGCTAATAGCCATTTTCTAGTACATTCACGATTATAAACATTGTCTTCAACTCCTAATACATCTATAAAAAAGCTTTCTGCTCTAGGTATTCCGTCCCACTCTTCAGAAAGTATTTTACTTTTTATAGGGTGATATCTAAACTTATCACTAGCACAAGTAACTGCTGTATCTATATCACCGTTTTTAGCTTTAATTTTAAATCTTTTTTCTATATCCATTCTTATTAAGTTCCTTTCGCGTTCTTCATAGTTTGTTGTTTCACCTTGTTTATTTACTATCTCTATCGCATGTGTTAGTTCATTATATGAAACTGGTACAATTGATAAGATAATCTTTTCAAGGTTCACTAGGGTCTGAATAACCTTTCCATTTTCATTGGTTGAAATTTTCATTTTTTCTTGAGTAACTGCATTAGTTACCTGTATGCCTTGTTGAGTTTTTTCAAACTTACTTTTAAAAGTATAATCATTCTTAAAATACTCTATACTGCCGTTGGCTCGCTTTATTTCTCCGTTAAGTTCTTTAACGTTGTTTTCTTTCCACTCTTCATTCCCTAACGCTAACAACTCCATACATTCAATAGCTGTACTGTATTCTATTTCACCAGTAACCACGCTTTTAGCTATTACAGTTAAACAAGATAAGTAATACTCATTTCTTTCTTGTAACTTGTCTGGTTCGTTCTCTATATACTTTTTCATTATAGAAATTGCCTCATCATGTAGTATTTGCTTTATAGGTTCATTAGAATACGTGGCAATAACTTTCTTTTCTTCTTTAACCGCTTCTTGTACTGGATATGCTTCACCCTCCAACTGTTTAATACTTACTGTTTCTTTCCCTTCAACTTCAATAGGTAACCCTTGAGGTTGAGACCATACATAACTTTTAGTATCATAATTTACACCTACTAGAGCCATAACATGCTGTATAGTTGGTTTGTATTCATCTTCCAGTATTTCCCTACTAGCTTCTAATACAAGCCTTAAACGTGGGTTATTTGGCTCATGTGAGATAGTTGAGTATAAATAGTATTTATAGCTAGCTAATTTCTCTTGAATGATATTTTGTACCTCTTGAGAGTTTAAGCCTGTTTTCTCTATATCGATTACTATTAAATCTCTTGAGTTTACGTTGCTATCATTCCTTGTATAGCTACCGTCTTCATTAGGTGTAATATCTCCACTTAAAAACTGTAAAGATTTATCTGATTTATACTTTTCTAAGTCTTCATTTTCACTTACAACATCAAACGGTGTATTTGTTAAGGCTTCTAAAGGGGTTTTAAAACTATGTTTAATCAATTTTAACTTACTGGTATACAAACCAATTTGTCTATAGATCAAATTACATCACCTCATTTTGTTCTAAACTACGAATTAAATCGTCTACATCTTCAAAGAATACTTCTTCAAGTACTGGTATCATGTCACTAATAGACGTTACAAAGTCTTCTTTAAACTGGTCTAATAACTCAACATCATTAGGTACTTGTTCAGCATAATTCTTTAATACACTAAGGTTTATAACTACACTTCTTACTTTGCTTTCAATCTCTTCTAGTTTTTTAATTTGGTCTTTTTTTTCCATTGTTATTATCTCCTAATCTTTATTTTAAGAAGCGGTATAGTAACCGCCTTTATTAACTTCTTTGATACGTGCTAGATATCTATATTTTAGATTGTATTTTCTCTTAAAAACTTGTTTACTTCACTTTCAAGATAGATGTACTGTCTGCCAACTTTAGTTGGTCTTAAACCGCGTCTATTTAGGTCTGATAAGGTTTCTAATCCTATACCTAAGTTTTCACATAGTTCCGTTTGGTTATAGCGTTTATCTTGCTTTATTTCGTCCTGTAAAATGTCCTTTACTATCTCACGAACCGCCTTAATTACTTCTTGTTCAAATTCTGTACTAAACATATAATCACGCTCCTTAATAAATGCTATCCATTATCATAACTAGTAAATATACAAATGCTGTTATAAATGGTATAAATACCACTGCAAAACAAAAAGTATTGATGTATAGATCTTTATTTTCCATACTTAAAACTCCTTTCTTGTGTTATAATGTAAGAAAGTATTTTTGTTAAATACTTGTCTTTAACCTTTTAAGTAGTTGAGTTGGTAGCTTGATACTTGAAAGGTTTTTGTACTTTTCTGTACTATTATTTTAAAAAAATAAACTATCAATTGTTTCATTGGGAAAGTATTCCTTGAAAAAGTTCAATAGTGTTACTTTTTCTTTGTCAGTAAATGCCACTAACATTCTTTCTTTACGTCCATATACAACATGGTGGATATTAAGTAATTCACTCATTTCTTTTTGTGTTTTACCTAATGCATACCTGTAAGAACGCACTTTACTTATTTTTATAGGTTTCATTTTGCTACCTCCTTTCTTATTAATTTCGAATTTATCGAACAACTATATTTTATACTTATTTTTTGTACTAGTCAAGTACTAAATTAAATTTTTTTCGAAAAAATCGAACTTTATTATTTAATTTCTTTTAATTATAGTGTATAATTTACTGTATAATTATATCAGAGGTTAAAAAAATGAAATTCAATATAGATAAAATAAAATTAGGTCATCGTATTTTCAAAATAAGAAATAGTATGAATTTAACTTTAGATGAATTTGGTAAGGTTATAAATGCTAGTAAAAGTAGTATTTCGGAATGGGAAAAAGGAAAAAATGTACCTAACCGCTCTCGATTAGAAATAATCGCTAAAAAAGGAAATATTACTGTTAATGAGTTGTTATATGGTTCTATTGATGAATTCTTAGAAAACAATTTAGAAAACTTTATATTAAATAATTCTAATATTGCGACTGACTTTCTTTGTTTTGATTTTCTAGTGATTACTAAAAAATATCTTAAAAGTAAATCAAAAACAATTAATGATATATCTGACATCATTAACTTACTTGAAAATGATTTTGACAAAATACTAGATTATGCACTAGATGACTATGTACAATCAAATTTATTTTTATTAGATAAATATAAGCAATTAGTTTTAAATATTTTAGATGATGAAACTGCATTGAAACATGCTATTTATGATATTAGTAAAGATGATACAAGCAAATTAGGTATATATCAAAATGTATTATTAGATGAAAATATACCATATAACTTTACTGAATTACCAAAAGACTTTGATTATTATAAGGCGTTATTAAGTATTTTAAAAGGTGATAATATTAGCAATAAATACCAAATTCTCCCTTTTTTCACTAACTTAATAGATACTATAAAATATCGATTAAGATTAACTTACAGCGATGATAAAATGTATCAAGAAATACAGAATACTATTGAAAAGGTGTTAGAAAAAAATGGTGTATTTGAAATACCTTATAAAGAAGCGGTAATAAATAACTTAACTACTGCAATTATAGACAAAGTAATAGAAATAACTGAAGCTAACAATTAATAGTTAGAAGTTTCCCTTATTACTTAAATAAGATATTTCTTAAAACAAAAGAAAGGAACTAACTACTGTGAAAGATATAATCGGAACTGATGTTCTTATTTTACATTATATTAATAAAAATAGCCGTGCTTCTGAACTTAACCAAAACTTTTGGAAAGAAAAATACTATAACGATAATGAAAAATCATTACAAAGACTTTTAGAGGGTGGATATATTGAGTATAGAGAAGATTGCTTCACTTCGTTAAATAAATTAAAGGTAGACGAACTAAAAAATATACTTCAATTGGAAGATTTAAAAACTGTTGGAAAAAAAGCAGAATTAATAGAACGTATAATAAATACCGCTTCTTTAAGTAATTACCAAGAATACATAAAAAAAGAACGTGTTATCACTGCTAAAGGTTCTGAAATAGTAAATAGTACTGATTTTGTATATTTGTTACATGATTATAATATAGGTTATCCATGTGATGTATATAACTGTTACTTATCGAATAAAGAACTAAATAAGGTAGATTTAGTTATAAAATTTATTGAAAGTAAATGTACTTTTGAAAAAGAAATACACGAATATTCTAACCACTCATTTCTATATAGTCAACTGGCAGAAATACTAATAAAATATAACGCTAAAGATAAAGCTTTATATTATCTATTAAAAGCTTGTTTTGAATATCTTTCTAGTTATACATTAGATTACTCAACCGATACACTAAAGAGATTTAAAGAACATGTGAAAAGAATAGATTTTTATACTAATAAAATGAAAATTCTATTAGAAGCTAACTTCGATTTAAAAAATAATTTAACTGCATACTATCTAGAGTTAACAAACCTATATACATTACACTATTTCACTGATGAAGAAATAGAAAGCCTTATTACTGCTTTTGCCTTAAAAAACTCTTATGGGGTTGATAGTATTATAAATAGAATTTATAAGAGGAATAAAGAACAAGGTAAAATAAAAAATACAGGTAAAGAATTAGATAGAGAAATAGAGTTATATAGACAACATAAAGAGGATAACTTGCTATTAGAGAATGAAAACAAGGTAAAGAAAAAAGGTTTCTTTAGTTCTTTAATTGGTTTCATTTTAAAAGAATAATAATTCAACCATCAGCTAACAGCTAACAGTTCAAAATGGAAAAATAAGCCATTTTTTCCAATATGAGTGAAGATATTCAATTCAAAATGGAAAATTACACTGTTTTTTCCACTTTGCTTACTGGTTATCAACTAACAGTTAACTACCACTCAAGAAGCGGTACAGTTGTTTAATAAGGATATTTAACAACTTAATAAACTATATAAAATCGTAAATAAACCACAAAATTGGAAAAAAACAATCAAAAACGTGGAAAAAAGTTAAAAAATGTTAAAAAAAGTTAAAAAAAATTGATAGTAAATAATTGACAATTATTTTAAAAAATACTAAAATATACATAAGAGATAAGCATATAGGTAGCCTACTTTTAATATGAAAAGGGGTTCTATGTGTGCAATACACCGTGTATATTTTAAGATATATGCGGTGTTTTTGTTTTAATTAAAGGAGGATAGATATGAAACCTTTTAAAACTTTAGATCAACAACTTAAAATTTTAGAGGATAGAAACCTAAAATTTAACGATAAGAAAGAAGCTAAACAGTATTTACTGGAGTATAATTATTACAATGTTGTAAATGCTTATAGTAAATTCTTTATAAATTCTGATACTAGTAAATATTATGATGATGTGTATTTTGAAGATATTCTTGAAATACATCACTTTGATAAAGTAGTAAAAACTGTTATCTTTGAAGGAATAATTGAAGCTGAAAGACACTTTAAGTCAATTTTAGCTTATTGTTACTGTAAACATTTTAAAAATGATTTATATTCATATTTAGATATAAAAACATACGGTAGTAAGGATATTATAAAAGTAAGTAGACAAATTTCTAACTTTGCCAATACTTTAA
>CALHQV010000279.1 GCA_938038035.1 uncultured Gemella sp.
ATAAATTAAAATAAAATTTTGGATAGAGGTTATTATAGAGAAAGTTTAAAATCTATTTTGTAAAGTTCTCTCTCATAATCTCTATTCTTAATATAGTGTAAAGGTGAAATATATGAATAACAATGTAATTATTGGTACGGCAGGGCATATCGATCACGGCAAAACTACGTTGATTAAGGTTCTGAGCGGAATTGAGACAGATACTACTCAAGAAGAAAAAGACAGAGGGATGTCTATTAACCTTGGATTCGCATATTTTGATCTACCGAGTGGAAAAAGATGCGGAGTTGTCGATGTTCCTGGCCATGAGAGATTTATTAAAAATATGCTTGCTGGAGTTAGTGGTATAAACTTAGTTTTACTATTAGTTGATTCTAGAGAAGGAATCATGCCACAAACTAAAGAACATATTGATATTTTAACGTTATTAGGGATAGAAAATTATATTATCGTAATGACGAAAATAGATTTAGTTGAAGAAGAATATAGAGAATTAGTAAAAGAAGATATCCAAGAATTTATCTCAGGTACAGTTCTTGAAAATTCTCCAATAATTGAAGTTGACTCAATTAGTAAAAAAGGACTTGATACATTATTAGCTACAATCGATAAGAAAACAGAAGATATCGCAGCTAAAAATGTTGAGAAAAATGCTAGAATTAACATCGACCGTTCATTCCAAGTAAAAGGATTTGGAACAGTTGTAACAGGGACTCTTACAGAAGGTGTTATAAATGTAGGAGATGAATTAGTAATTTATCCAAAAGAAGTAAAAGCAAAAGTTAGAAATATTCAAGTTCACTCAAAAGATGTAGAAACTGCCTATGCAGGGCAAAGAACAGCTATAAACTTAGCGAATATTAAGTTTGATGATGTAAAACGTGGTGATACACTAGCTACTGCAGGTTCATTAACAAAAACGTACATGCTTGATACTGAAATCAAACTAATAAATGATGAAAGAGCCAATCTTGAATTATGGGATAGAGTACGTGTTTATATCGGTACTGAGGAAGTAATGGCGCGTGTTGTGCCACTTGGAACAGATTTATTAAAAGCTGGAGAAAGTAGTTTTGCGCAACTTCGACTTGAAGAAGAAATTGCCGTTAAAAATTATGATAAATTTATTATCCGTACATACTCACCTATGATCACAATAGGTGGAGGGGTGATATTAGATGCTAGTCCTAAAAAACATAGTAGATTTAACGAAGAAATCTTAGAAAAACTGAAAGTTCAGCTTGAAGGTAATACAACTGATTTAATTGCTAACTATTTATTATCTCATACTGATTACTTGAATTCTAAAGAGAATATTTTAAAAGAACTGCAACTTCCTAAAGAAGAGATTGAGGAGTCGTTAACACAATTAGTAGAAAACACTACAATCTATGAAACAAAATTAGGTTATATTCATAAGAAAAAATATGATGAAGTTTTAGAAAAACTGAAGAAACTATTAAGTGACTATCACAATAGATATAAATTAAAAGTAGGAATACCTAAGATTGAAGTACTTTCTAAGTTTAAAATATCTCAAAAAGAAATGTTAGAGTTGTTAGATTTATTCATACTAAATAACGAAATTCGATTAGAGGGTAATTTAGTTGCGGAAAAAGATTTTGAAGTTAATTATGATAAGAAACAACTTGCAGAAAAAGAAAGAATAGAAAAAGCATTATTAGATGGAGGATTTACACCTCCAAGTGTTAAAGAACTAACGAATGGTGAAAAACCAAAAGTTGAGTTGTTAGAATCTCTAATAGATAATACGGTAGTAAGGTTAGATGCTGATTTGGTTTTACATGAAAAAGTATTTAAAGATGCTGTCCAAAAAGTAGAGGCACATTGTAAGGAAAATAATCAAATCGGACTAGCAGAATTTAGAGATATGACAGGTTCTAGTAGAAAGTACTCTATGGCTATTTTAGAGTATATGGATAAAATTGGTATAACTAGACGTTTAGAAAATTATAGAGTTTTAGTTAAGAAATAAATATTGAAGGGAGCTAGGTTGTTTATAACTTAGACAGGGTAAGTAATATGAGTTATTATTTTGATTACGGTGCGACATCACTAAAAAAACCAAAAGAAGTAGCTGATAAAGTCTATGAGGTATTGGCATCGGCAAAGTATGCTAATGCTTCAAGAGGTAGCTATTATGAAGCGAATAATGCATTCCGTGAAGTTTTTGAAGCGAGAAGTGACGTTGCAAAATTCTTCGGTATGAAGGAAGAAGATAGGGTTGTCTTTACTAGTAATTCTACAGAAAGCTTAAATATTGCGATTTTAGGATTATTAGAAAAAGAAGATCACGTTATTACGACTTCTATGGAGCATAATTCAGTTTTAAGACCGATATATTTAGCACATGAAACAATAGGCTGTGAATATACTATTGTTAAAGCTGGTAAAACAGGACTAATTGATTATAATGATTTAGAAAAAGCTATTAAACCTAATACTAAGATGATTGCTATTACACATAGTTCTAACGTAACAGGAAGTATAGTGGATTTGGAAAAAGTTGCAGATATTTGTAAAAGACATAATATTATTTCAGTTGTAGATGCTTCTCAAACAGCAGGAGTAGTACCTATTAATATGGATGAATTGGGAATAGATGTATTATGTTTTACTGGACACAAAAGTTTATATGGGCCACAAGGAATCGGTGGTCTATGCGTAAGACTTAAAGAACCTGAAATCAAGAGATTTAAAGTCGGTGGAAGTGGTGTTAGAACATTCGATGAGAAACATCCTGGGGAATATCCACTACGTTTAGAAGCGGGTACTTTGAATACTTCTGGAATCTTAGGTTTACATGAGGGAATAAAATATATAAATAAGCATGGAATTGAAAATCTTTATAAAAAACAAATTGACTTTGCGAATAGATTCTATAATGAATTAAAAGACTTAGAGTGTTTAGAGTTTTATGGAGATTTCACAAAAGATCGTACTGCGGTAGTAGCATTAAACTTCAAAGGAATATCAGCCTCAGATGTTGCAGATGTTCTTGCTGAGGAATATGATATTGCAGTTAGACCTGGAGCCCATTGTGCGCCTTTAATGCATGAAGTATTGGGTACAAAAGAACAAGGGATAGTAAGGTTCTCATTCTCAAGTATGAATACAGACGAGGAAGTAGACTACGCTATTAACGCTATAAAAACATTAGCAAAAGAGATTTAGGAGAAATATTATGTCAAAACAATTATTATCACAAATTCCTGCAATAAATAAGATCTTATTATTAGATGAAGTGAAATCATTAATTCAAGAGTATAGTGAAGTTGCTGTAAAATCAGCGATAAAAAACTATATTGATGAAATCAAACAAGAAATACTAAACGAAGAATTGCATGAAGTTCCAAGTTTAGAGAATATTGTAGAAGTAGTAACACAAATAGTGAAAAATGAAGAAAAAAATTCTTTACGACGAGTTATTAATGCTACTGGAACAATTTTACACACAAATTTAGGGCGTAGTTTACTAAGCCAAAAGATTAAAGAAAACATTGAAAGTGTAGCATTTAACTATTCTAACCTTGAGTTTGATATTGATAATAAAAAACGCGGTAGCCGTTATGTTCATCTTATTGATATTATCAAAAAATTAACAGGTGCAGAAGACGTACTTGTAGTTAACAACAACGCAGCAGCGGTACTACTAACATTAAATACGCTAGTTAAAGATAAAGAAATAGTAGTTTCTCGTGGAGAACTAGTAGAAATCGGTGGAGCATTTAGAATTCCTGAGATTATTAAATTAAGTGGTGGTACTCCTATTGAAGTAGGTACTACTAATAAAACGCACTTAAAAGACTACGAGAACGCAATTACTGATAACACAGGGGCGTTACTAAAAGTTCATACTAGTAATTATAAGATTGTAGGATTCACTAAAGAAGTATCTAATGAAGAGATATCTTACCTTGCTCGTGAAAATGAACTAGTATCTATAAACGACTTAGGAAGCGGTCAGTTTGTCGATTTCTCTAGATTTGGCTTACCCTATGAACCAACTGTAAAAGAAGTTCTTGACAGTGGTATTGATATTGTAACATTTAGTGGTGATAAACTTCTTGGAGGGCCACAGGCAGGTATTATCGTTGGTAAAAAAGAATATATAGAAAAAATGAAAAAGAACCAACTTACTCGCGCATTACGTGTGGATAAGATGACTTTAGCAGCTTTAGAAGCTACATTAAAATTATATCTAGATGAAAAAGAAGCGTTAGAACACATTCCTACATTACACATGATTTCATTATCAAAAGAACGCCTATTAGGTAAAGCAGATGTATTTAAAACTAGACTTAGCGATTTAGACTTCAAGATTACAATAGCTGAAGATAAAGCAGAAGTAGGTGGCGGAAGCTATCCAGCAAGTTACTTAGATAGTGTTGTAGTAAAATTAGAACATCCAAGATTAAGTGCGACAGATATTGAACGCCGTTTATTAGAAGTGGAAATTCCAATCATTACACGTATTAAAGATAATGAGCTTATCTTTGATATGAGAACACTTCGCACAAGAGAGTTTGACTTAGTAAAAGAAGCATTAATAGAAGTTGCGAAGTAAAGACAGAATTTAAGTTGCAGTAAGTTGCACGTTAAATAATATTCGATAAAATCAGAAGGTGAGTATATGTTTAGGAAAATAAATACAGCAGATTCACAGGAAGTTGCAGAAATCTGTAATGCAGCATTAGGTTACAATGTAGATGTTGAGAATGTAAAAAAACAAATAGAAAAACTAACTAATGATAAGAATCAACATATTATTATCGGTTATGAAGATGAAAATACTAAGAAGATTATAGGATTCATTCACGCTCAAATGTATGAAAGTTTCTATAGTGATCTAGGATTAAATATTCTAGGACTCGCTGTTAATCCTGATTTTCAAGGTAGGGGAATAGGTAGAAAACTTATGAATAAGTTAGAAGAGTATGCCGTGGATAATAATATTAGCTTTATTAGGTTGAATTCTGCCTTGAAACGTGAAGAAGCGCATAAATTCTATGAACATATCGGATATACCTGTGATAAAGTTCAAAAAAGATTTATAAAGGTATTTAAATAAAAGTGTTTAAACAGAAGTTTTGTCGTTTTAGCTTACTTTTAGAAAGTTTAAAATAAGATTTATATAATCAAATGAATGTTTTATTCCCTAGGAAATCCTTGGAGATATTGATTAGGTTTGATTGTATGAATCTTTCTTTTTGATTAGTTTTCTTCAACTTGTTTGTACAAAAAAAGTATGATAATATAAAGTAGACTTATATAAAGAAGAGGTAGAAGCTATGGAGTATAGTAAAGAATACAATGAAATCGATGGATTGTTAGTTTTGTCAAGTCCACTTCACCACGATGATAGAGGATATTTTCTAGAAAATTGGAAGAAAAATGATTTAATAAAATTTGGAGTACCAGAAGAGTTCTTCAATAATGATCTGCAAAATAATGTTTCAGTGTCGAATAGAGGTACTCTAAGAGGTATGCATTGTCAAGGATGGGCGAAACTAATGACTGTTGCATGGGGAACTTTTAGAATGTGCTTTGTAGATTTACGCTGTGAATCTAGTACTTATAAAAAGGTAATGTCTCTTGACGTGAAGCCTGGTATGGCAGTATTCGTTCCTGAAGGTGTTGCTAACGGTGCTCAATCGCTAGTAGATAATGGAATATTAAATTATATCGTCACTGGTTATTATAATCCTACAGAAAAATATTTAGGGATTACTCCATTAGACTCGAAACTTAACTTACCCTGGGATATGACTACACCACCGATAATTTCAGAAAAAGATAAGGGAAGTCTATCTTATGATGAAGTGATAGCTATCATAGAAAGCGATGTGAAGTAATGAAAAATATTGCTTTAATAGGATCAACAGGTTCAATAGGTCAGGAAATATTTAATCAGTTATCTAAAAAAGATAATGTACGTATTGATACTTTTACTAGAAAAAATATAGAAGATTTATTAAATAGTGAATATGATATTATTATCTGCGCAGCACCATCTTCGGGAAAGCTAAAAACAAATTTAGGACTTGATAATAGTGACAAAGATATAGAAAAATTATGTAAAGTAATCAAAGAAGTAAAAACAGAAAATTTTATTCTTATTTCATCGCAAGCTGCTATTAATGAAGAAGATAAACCATATGGGAAAGTTCAGAAAAGGGTGCTAGATAGTGTTCTAGTTCATCATAGTAATCACACTGTTTATTTAGTAGATACTTTGTATGGAACTAGTTTAAATAAAGGTTTCATTAGTGATATTATTATGAATCAGTGGAGTTTCTTGTCTGATGAATTAATTCAAAAATTACCGGAACTAACGAATTATTATAAAAAGATAGAGAATACTAATCTTTGGGAAGGATACATTGATTTACCAAAGGATATATTAGAAAAATTACCAAATATAGTAGACATTTATCCAGATGATAAAATTTTTCAGACTACTCCGATTTCTACATTAGCTAGAACCGTTGTAGAAAATATGGAAGTATCACAAGGGTTAAAAACTAGTATATCTGAGACTGAAGTATTTACAGGAAAACAGATTAAAGATCTCTATGAAAATCCAAACGAGAATGCATTTTTGGGTAAATATTTCATGAAACAAAAAATATAGGAAAGGAAATTTAGAATGAAAGTTTATTATAACGATAGAGGATTCCAACTTGGTAATCTACTATTTCTATTAATGCAAGCACATAAAGATAGATTAGTTGGTATAGAAGAGAGCTATGTATTAAGAACAGGTTATTTTAAATTCGCACAAAGTTTCTTTCCAAAAATAGAACGACTATTTGGGAAAGCACAAGGTTGTGAACTTGAACCATTTGGATATTACCAAGTATCAGGGAAAGATTATGATGCAGAGATATTGGACTCATTTTGTAGGGAATATCTTTTAGAAAGAACAGAAGAACTATCTAGCCAATTTGTCAATAAGAATATAACAATAGCGATTAGAAGAACAGACTTTTTAGATAGAGATAGAGCAGAGAAATATGGCTATGACGCGGTTAAGTATGTTGTCGATTGTTTAGAAATAATCAAAGAAAAAGAAGGTAATATTTTCGATTTAACAATAAGAATAACTTCAGATGACACAACTTGGTGTAAAGAGGAATTAGCTCCAAAACTAAAAACATTATTCAATTTTACTAATGAAATAGTAGTAGAAGATCAGGAGATTCAAGATAATTTCTTACAATTATACGCAACAGATAAATACTTCATTACTCCAAATTCGACTTATGGATACTGGGTAGGATATGTGCTGAGAGTGAGCACGAGAAACGTTCAAACTTTCGCACCTAACTTCAATACAACACTAATCGAAAACGGACGACAAATAGCAGACACGAGAGATTGGATATTGGTTGATGTGGATAGAAGTATGTATAAGGAAAATAATTAATTACAAAATGTTCACTCTTTTGTAATATTAGGTTATAATAGTAAGGTGTTAGAATTATAAATAGATATTGATATAGGAGGAACCATGTCAGATTTAGAAAAATTATTTTTTAAGATAGATAAACAGGTAGAAGAGAACAAAGGTGAAGGGTTGTATTTTGACTCTTTAGTGAATTACTTGACTTTAGAGAATGATGATGAGTACTTTGATATTGTCGATAATTTCTCTAAAGAGGATATTAAAAAAGCTTATCAGTTTTTATTATTAAAAGCTCTTAAAGAGTTAAATAATCCTAGTTATGATATTACACCAGAAGTTATAACAATGTATGTATCTCATATTTTAGAGTGTTTATACAATAATGAGAAAATTTCTGTAGCTGATTTTGCAAGTGGGAGTGGAAACTTCTTAATCAACCTATCAGCTTTATCAAAAGGGGAGTATGAATTAACTTCTGTAGATGTTGATAATAACTATGCTAGATTACAACAAAATATTTTCAATTTATTAGAAACTAATGTTGAGATTATTAATCAAGATGCTCTTAAACCTTTAAATATTAAGAAGCAAGATGTTATTATCAGTGATGTACCTTTTGGCTATTATGCAGATGAGGATAACAGTCTAAACTATAAACTTTGCAGTGCAGAAGGATATAGTCTAAATGCTTTACTATTCATCGAGCAAGCGGCTAATTACCTAAATGATAATGGTGTAGGGGTATTAGTAGTACCTAAGAAGGTTCTTGAACTTGAAGACAATTTCAAGAAATTCTTAGAAGAAGATATTAATCTAAATGCGGTAATTACACTACCAGATGAGATGTTCAAAAATGCTTCTCAACAAAAAGCTATTATTTTAATAACTAAGAAAGAACAAACTAAATTACCTAATCAAGTATTCTTAGCACAAGTACCTAGTCACAAAAATAAAGAAGGATATGCTAATTTTATTGAAGAATTTAAAAATTGGTTATCAGAAAAATAGCATCATTAATGTATAAATGAAAAGGTTATTTTCGTAGAAATATGTTAATAAATTGCTATTAAAGGTTGACAAGAACGTAAGAATATAATACAATATGTAAGTAGATTGCTCAAAAGCAGTCTTATTGATTGAATGTTTGTATTTATTTTATATCTTAAACATTTAATTAAGTATTAAATTAAGATTTTGTAGTATCGGAGGGAGGGAAATCCAATGTCAAAAACTGTAGTTCGTAAAAATGAATCACTAGAAGATGCACTACGTCGTTTCAAACGTGCTGTTTCTAAAAACGGAACTATCCAAGAAGTTCGTAAACGTGAGTTTTATGAAAAACCAAGCGTTCGTCGTAAGAAAAAATCTGAAGCGGCTAGAAAACGTAAATATTAATAATTGGTAATTAACACGCAATTTATTAATAAAATCTAAAAATTTTCCCTCTTTTAGATTTATTTAGAAATAATGACCTCATCGTAAGATGAGGTTTTTTTATATCTATTATTAACGAATGGAGCATCTCTTGTTAAAAAAGAGAAATTGTGTTATTCTAATTTTAATTATAAACATTAGGAGAATGGTATGTTTGCAATAATTTGTTTAAATGTTATGTTATTAATCTCATGTTGGTATCTAATTGCGGAAAATCAAAAGAATAAATCTAAAATTAATGGTTTTTCAGCTGAAGATTTCCCTGAACTGCCAACAATTGATGAGCCAACCGCACGATTTTTTATGAGTACGGATATTTTTAAAGAAGCGGTTGATCAAATCAATACGGTAAGTATGGATACTTCGCGGCCAATTTTAACGGGTGTGTTTTTGCATACTTTCGAAAACTATATTTATATGGCCGCAACGGACGGTTATCGATTGAGCGAGCGAAAGTTGTTTGAAACTGATCAAGAGTTTGAATCAATTGTTCCAAGCAGTGTTTTAGCAAAAGTTAAAAGTGTTATTCCAGAAAAACTTGATGAAATTGAAATTCTTATCAACGATAACCAAATTCAATTTATGGTTGGCGATATCTTGGTAATTAGCAATCTAATTGATGGAAAATATGTTGAATATCGTCGCTTGATTCCTGAAAAAACTGAAACTACCGTAAAGATTAGCCGCACCGATTTTTACCAAATCGCAAAAGTTGCAAAAGTTTTTAGTGATAAATCTGGTGGAAGTGTTAAAATCACTGCAAACGAAGAAACTTCGAAATTATCAATGCATACAATTGCTAGCGAAATTGGTGAAAATACATCTGAGGCTGACGCGGAAATTCAAGGTGGTGGCGAAGTTACGCTGAACGTAAATTATATCGAAAATGCTTTAAAACCATTAAAATCTTCGAAAATTTATTTTGGATTTTCA
>CALHQV010000280.1 GCA_938038035.1 uncultured Gemella sp.
ATAAAATATACTACTCTCTACTCCATGATAGGAGTAGAGAGTAGCGTATTCTTATATTCTTCTTATTCTTGGCGAACTTTTGCTGTCTTCTCTATACCAAATATTAATGTATTTACAAAATCTAAATGCATTTCGTATCCAACATAAGTATAGCTATGCATATCTAGACATTGATGCTCGTCTAGAAAATTCATAGCAGTGTAACGAGAGCTATTAACAATGTCTCTCACTACTTCTATAGACAACAAATAATCATCATTTATAACCATATCGTCTTCCCTTTCTTTGGTTAATTAACTAACTGTTAGTAGGATTTTCACCTTTAATCCAATTATAGAGTTCCTTATCATTCATAACAGCGATAGCTGAATCACGTACTAATCTTTTAATAAGTTTATTACGGGATTCTTTAAGACTTTCTTTAACTTCATCTGCTACTCTATAATAAGAATGTCTAAACAAGTATTGGTCAGGTGTTTCAAATGGTAAGTCAGCTCTGATTTCATCTGGTGTGATAGATAAACCATATTTACTATTAACAGCATCGAGTATAGTAAAACAATTGTCTAATTTTCTATCGACATACTCTTCAATAACAGATTCATTAACTTCAACAGTTAATTTAACGGAAGTGAACAAACCAAAATCTTCACTAATCAATCGAATAGTACCCAATGGTTTACTTCTACTCCATGGTTGTACAGTACTATCGTTAATGCGATACAGACGATCACCATCTACACGAACAAATGAGAACATTTCTTCAGGTTTATTTACCTTAAATAAGGTATCCTTACATAAGTCCATAGACGGATAGATTTCAATACTACGAGAAATCATAGCTTCTGTCTCAGTTCGATTGTGTAACATCTGATCGAATAATGGCTTATCATCTAAAGGTGAAAGAAAACTATATGGAACATATTTATTGCCACTCTTAGAACGAATTACATATTCACTTAGCTTTTTCACTTTATCGTTGCCAATTTGATCATAGCGTGATGTAGCACCATTTGGGTTATTCAAAATATCGCGCAAGCGCTGACGTTGCTCTTCAGTAAACTTAACTGGTTCAAATTGCTCTGGGGTTTCTTTAATAGCACTCCAATCAACTTTACTATCCTGTTTAGTTTCGCCCAGTTTGAGTCTATCGCGTGTGCTCTTAAGCCTAGCGATAATTTCATCAAGCCCATCAGTTTCGCTATTAGCCACATCTGGAGCAGGTTTGAAGTTAGGAGTTTCTACTTCTTTACCCTTAAGTTCACGTAATGTTTCCTCAGTGGCTTTACGTATTGCTTCATCGGCGAGATGTTCTTCATGAGCTGTCAACCCAGGTTCTTCCTTAGGATTTCTGATAAAGTTACTGAATTTAAATGGTGAATTTTTATATGCACTTACAGTTGCAGATAAATACGATTTCATGGGTAAATCATCACCATCTTCTAGATTTGATTTCTTCAGAATCAAATCAATCACCATCTGAATACGTTCAGCCAGATTGAATGACCCAACTAAATCTTTTACTTCACCATTGTATTTAACACTGTTGATATCATCGAGTGGTTCTGATAGAATTTCCTGGAATTCACCAATATCATCACTGCCAAACTTCATGTTACCAGCAATGTATTTGATTTCTTCTTTAGAGTAACCCATCGACGCAGCGATGTAGGATACGATTGCCACTGTATGGCGCATAGTTAATTCAAATTTATTCATTTTGATTTCCTTTATATAAAAGTTACCTGAAAGGCGACTTAGATACTTCGTATCGTAAGTTAATAATAGATAAAAGAAAGATTGAGATTAATCTTTCACTATAATAGTATATTTTTATATAAAAATAAAATGTAACACCACTATTGTAAAGAGTTAAATTTATATATTTGGTAGACAAAAGTATGAACTAATTTATTTCAACTGACCCTATAATCACCTAGTAATTAACTGGAGTTCATCATGGAAAATCAAATAACTGAATATTGGAGAGAAGGATCCTTAGTAGTAGAAGACTGGGGAGAAGAGTTAAAGAATGCTTCCGATAAAGAGCAATTAGAGATAATTAAAGAATGTCTTATAGCTGTAAGAGATAGTTTAAAAATCTCTACTGAAGATACTATTTCACTATTACTTTATATCGATCCCTATAACATCAATGCACCTATGGGAATTGATAAAGAAGTTATAAGTGAAGTATATAAAAATACAATGAAGTTTAACTACTTTATTAAATATTATGTATTTAATAATGATAATTTTGGTTATCGTCTAGACGGTAGAAAAGTTTCATTTAGTTATTTACGTAATTATCTAAGTGAAGATGATTCATTTGGTTGGTTGAAATTCGTAACACGTCGTAATTGGGATAACCACCATTTATATCTACAATGTACGAAGAAAAATATTGCTAAAATAAGAGCTGCAATCACTGAAGCTTTTATTAATTTACTTAATTTAAATTAAAAGGAATTAGAAAAATGACATCAGAAATGATTAAAGTCACTAAACGAGACGGACGTCTAGAGAATTTAGATATTGAGAAAATCCACCGAGTGGTGACATGGGCGGCTGAGAATTTGAATGTATCGCCTTCTGAAGTAGAATTGAAAGCTCAAATTCAGTTATACAATGGTATTCGTACTGAAGACATCCACGCTACTTTAATTAAATCAGCAGCAGACTTAATTAGTTTAAAGAATCCTGATTATCAATATATGGCTGCTCGATTGGCTGTATTTAATATTCGTAAAATTGCCTATGGTGATTATACACCTCCTAGACTTTATACACATATTAAATCAATGATTGAAAAAGGCATTTACGATAAAGAGATTTTAGAGAAATATACTGAAGAAGAAATCGATTTAATTGAATCTTTTGTAGACCATAATCGCGATATGAATTTTGCTTATGCTGGTATTAAGCAAATGGAAAGTAAATACTTGGTACAAAACCGAGTGACTAAACGAATATACGAATCTCCACAAATTGCTTTTATTCTAATTCCTACTTATTTATTTGCAGAGTATCCTAAAGAAACTCGTTTAGATTATATTAAGAAATTCTACGATGCATTGTCATTGTTTAAGATTTCATTACCTACTCCTATCATGGCAGGCGTACGTACTCCCACCAAGCAATTCAGTAGTTGCGTAGTTTTAAACTGTGATGACAGTTTGGATAGTATTAATGCCACTACTTCTTCTATTGTTAAATATATCTCTCAACGAGCAGGTATTGGTATCAATGGTGGTCGTATTCGTGCATTAGGTAGTGAGATTCGTAAAGGTGAAGCCATCCATACTGGTGTTATTCCATTTTGGAAGATGTTCCAAGCAGCCGTAAAATCATGTTCTCAGGGTAAACTATTCTGCCCAGCTCTGTAGAAATATAGAGTTAAAAATATCACTCTTAATTGCTGGGAAATCTATATTTAAGTATAGACAATCAGCAGCCAATACCTAAATATATTTTAGGGAAGGTTCAACGACTAGTCGAAAGACGTACCACTCAAGTGAGGTCTCTGTAACGGAGTTTGGGGAAATAGAGTGACTACCGCAGTGGATTAATGTAATCCTCTATGTGGTTTCCTTATATTAGGAATCTTACCAGGTAATGCTGGAGAAGAAGATATAGTCTCAACGTCTATGGTGACATAGAGCTGTCTTAATAGACAGAATACGGATTAACGACCCGTATTGAAGGTATTTGGGAATTCGTGGTGGCGCAGCGACTTTATTCTATCCTATTTGGCATTTGGAAGTAGAATCACTATTAGTATTAAAAAATAACCGTGGTGTAGAAGACAACCGTATTCGTCAGTTAGACTATGGTGTACAGATTAATAAACTGATGTATCAGCGTTTGATTGAGGATAAAGACATTACTTTACTATCACCGCATTCTGTAGAAGGTTTATACGATGCTTACTTTAACGATCAAGAGTTGTTTGAGAAATTATACTTAGAAGCTGAAAATAATCCTCTAATTCCTAAGAAGACTATTAGAGCTACTGAGTTATTTACATTACTAATGTCAGAACGTGCAAACACTGGTCGTATTTACATCATGAATGTAGACCACATGAATACACATTCTTCATTTATTGAAAAAGAAGCTACAATCTATACCAGCAACCTTTGTGTATCTGGTGATACTAAGGTATTAACTGATAAAGGTATGGTTAAGATTGGTGAACATGTAGGTGAGAAATTTACTATCTGGAATGGTTTTGAATGGTCTGAAAATATTGAATTTGTTAAGACTAATACTAATCAGGATTTGTATCGTGTAGAATTGTCAAATGGTAGATTCCTGGATTGTACTAGTGAACATAAGTGGATAACATATGGTAAACCAGATTACGACTTTGTTCGTAGAAACTCTGTACAAAGAGTAGCTACAAAAGACCTTAAGATCGGTGATTGGTTACAAAAATGGGATTCTACAGTAATAGATGGTGATATTGAGTTAGATAAAGCATATAGTAATGGTTTCTATACTGCTGATGGTTGTGATGTAGGTAATGCAAATCTTATTTATCTATATCATGCCAAAAGAAAATTATTTAAAACTATCTCTAAAGAAATCAATAGTGATATTATATCAGTAGGTAAAAACAATGATAGAACAACGATTAGAATTAGAACTAAGGTTTTAAAACCTAAATACTTTGTACCAGATAGCTCCTATACCGTTAAATCTAGACTAGAATGGTTTGCTGGATATATGGATGGTGATGGTGTTGTACTTAGAAACAATGGAACTACATCGCTTTCTTTCTCATCTGTTAATAAAGACTTTTGTAACGATGTAATGGATATGTTATTATCATTAGGTGTTACTAGTAGATTTAGTACGGGTATTAAAGAAGGTATGCGGATTTTACCAGATGGAAAAGGTGGGAAAAAACCATACATGTGTAAAACTATTTACAGAGTAGTTATATCTTCTAATGAATTATCCAAGCTTATTGATTTAGGTATTAAGTTTAATAGACTTATAATACCTAATAATAGACGTATTCCTAATAGATGTGCTACACATTTTGTAAAAGTTAAATCTATTACTAAACTAGAAGGTAAACACGATACATTCTGTGTATTTGAACCTAAGAATAACTCTGTTATTTTCAACGGTATTATCACGGGTAACTGTATGGAAATTGGTCTACCTACTAAACCTTTAAATAATATTTCTGACGAAGAAGGTGAGATTGCTTTATGTACACTAGGTGCTTTAAACCTAGGTATGGTAGATAAAGATAAGTTAGAAGATATTGAAGAGTCTATGGACTTAATTGTACGTGCTCTTGATTCTGTATTAGATTATCAAAACTATCCTGTTAAAGCAGCTCGTAATTCTGTAGATAAATATCGTCCATTAGGTATTGGTGTAATTAACTATGCTTATTACTTAGCTAAAAATGGTGCTCGTTATAGTAATACTAGTGGACATAAGCTAACTCATGAATTGTTTGAAGCTATCCAGTATTATGCTTTAAAATCATCAGTGCAATTAGCTAAAGAAAAAGGTAAGTGTGGTGCATTTGAAAACACTAAATACTCTAAAGGTATTTTACCAATCGATACTTATAAAAAGTCTATTGATGAATTTGCTTCATTTGACTATAAACTAGATTGGGAAAGCCTTCGTAAAGATATTGTAGAGTATGGTTTACGTAATGCTACACTGACTAGTTTAATGCCTTCTGAAAGCAGTAGTCAAGTAAGTAATGCGACTAATGGTATTGACTTACCTCGTGGTCCTATTACTGTTAAGGCTTCTAAAGACGGTATCTTAAAACAAGTCGTTCCGGAATATGAAAAGTTAGCTTATGATTACGAATACTTGTGGTATGATAGTAGTAATATGGGTATGTTAAGATTGGTAGCTATTATGCAAAAATTTGTAGACCAATCTATTTCTACTAATACTCGTTATAACCCAGCTAATTATCCTAATGGTAAAGTACCCATGAAAGAGATGTTAAAAGAGCTATTGCTTGCGTATAAGTATGGTGTTAAGACTTTATATTACCACCACACTAACGATGGTTCTGATGACACTCAGGATAGCTTAGATGACGGTTGTGCAGGTGGTGCTTGTAAAATCTAACTAAAAAAGAATGGGCTAAGGATAATTCCTTAGTCCTTTCTTTATATGAGGAAGAATTTGAATCCATTATTCTCACTTCCTTTCTGCGACAATGATATATTCTATATTCCTGCTACAATAAGACTATAGAATAGTTGCTTTTATGTTTTATGTTTTATATTACTTACCTTAAATGGAAGGAAAAAAAGAAAGACAATGGTTGCTACACTGTCTTTCTTTGTGATTTGGGTTAATAATTGTTGTTATTGACCCAAGAATCTAACGAATGATTTTCTGCACACATTAGTGCTTCTAACCATTCATTTTCTTCTTTAGTTATTGTACCCATCATCTTTTTGATTTGAAGTACTTGAATCTGATAGCTAGATTCCACATGAATCACCTCCTTCCTACGACATGAATAACCCTCTACTCCTGTTGCTTCAGGAGTAGAGGATTGTCGTTTTATGTTTTATAATTTAATATTACACACGGTGGATATTTTTAGCCAACTCTTTATAGTAGAGTTTACGTGCTCTTCTTTCAAGCTCTGGGAGCATTGCATCGCACAAGTCTTCAACATCTGACCTAGTAATTTTAGGCTGTGGAGCTTCTTTAAAATTACTTTTAAAGTTACTCTTGAAACTATTATTTTTAAACCCTACCATAAAGGTTCCTGGCTTTTTACTGATTTTCTTTGGTTTCATTTTACTGTCCTTTCTTAAACGATTTCTAAGATGAATACTACTTTCGTCTTAAGCTCTTTAAAGATTTCTAAAGATACATAAGGATGAGCTAGTGTATCATCATCAATGAAAATAGGGTATAACACATATTGCTTTTTGTTTTTTCTGTCTCTGTAACTTTCTAGTTTACTTTTACCATATACACCAGTTAATTCTACACCACATGCTCTTAAAGTAGGTTTACCTGCGATGATTTCTTCTAAGAAGTAATCTACTGTACCAATAACCATTTCTTTGATTTCACTTAGTTTAACTTTATTTACATTAAAATCAATGATATCTGGTTTAATGATTACCGGTATATTTGCTTTCTTAGGTTTGCACATATTGCTATCAGCAACATCAGTAATCAATGTATCAGTATCTGAATTAGTGATACAATGTTTATAGATATTATCTACAGCTTCTCTATTATATTTATCACTAAACATAATTTCGATAACATCATGCTTACCCTTAGCAGTATCTCTCTGTTCAATTAAATTTGAAGAGGTATTAGAACGTGCGTAATAACGATAATAATAAGTCATGAACCTATTGAATTTATCTTCTGTGTCTAGGTTGTAGATAAACTTAATAAAGTCAGCAATCATGACAGTATCATCGTGTTCATTAAACATAATGTTCGAAATAGTGGATGCAAGAGAATAAACAGATGTGCCGTAGAAGTATCGTTTCAATCTAGATACATCTAATTCTTTAGATTTCTTCATCTCGCTTAAGCGACTAAGCCATTCTTGAGAAATTCGTTCCAATCTACTATATGGTTTAACCATCTTCTCTACTGGTTTGTAAATTGAAACCATAGTGTCTTTGTAACTATGGTAAGAATTTTTGTTCTTTAATTCGGCCATTGCCAAAGCCAATTTACATGCTCTATCTTCAATGCGATCCATTTTTAATTTCCTTTATAAAATATCTGATTTTTTAACCATTTTAAAACAAATAATCTTAACCACATCTTCACCTTTAGGGCCTTTATCACCTGCTGAGTGAATGTATACTGGTGTTAAAATTACATCATCAAAATTACCATAGTTACGATGATTAATCAGTGAATTAATCACACCACGTTCAATATCGTTAAAGAAACCTAGTTGGGTTTGTTCGATAGTAGCACGTAGTTCACCATTGTCCATGAAGATATGTTTAATCTGATAAGCTGTAGACTTAGCGATGTCTTCTTCTAATTGAGCCAATGGTTGATTAAGGTCTGGATTTACTACTACAGGAATACCATCTAGATTTCTTTTTAACTTCCATGAACTGGTTACCATGGGGTCATTAAACAAAAGAGGTTCAACAATGTTAAAACCATCTGCGATTAAGAAATCTTTTCTACGTTTATCGATAGTAGCATTATTTAAAGTTTCACGTTTAAGTGTAGTACTTGTGTAGTTAAATACTACAGCACGTACAAAATCGTCCATTTCATTATCTTCTACACTATATAGAGATTTAATAAGGCGATACATATCGCACTTACCAATCAATGAATTGATGATAATGTATGGTAAATCTGTAATCTTATTTGAAAACAGATTTTGTTTGTACACTTCGTTTTCTGAATAATGCCACATACAGTGTTCTATCAGTTTCTTACAAAATGGTGCTAGTTCATTATGGTAGATGTCATCTGAACCAAATGAAAGGGAATACGTGGTATGTTTAACTAGTGTATCTTTACGTAATGTAATCGAACCTAAAAATATACTCAACTCACGAACACTTTCGTTGTGTTTATTATTTAAGGTTACATATGCTGCCAAACTGTTTACTTTGTTCATTTTGATTTCCTTTTTATAAAAAAGTTTAATTAGATTCTTTTTTATCCAGTAAGTCTGAAAACTTACTAATCATTTTCTTAACCCAGTTTCTACCAATAACCAATCTGCGTTTAGCAGTTTTTGATTTAGGTATAGGGTTTTTAATGACCATGTATAAATCACCAATCTCATGGCGATAACTTGGTCTAATCTTTTTACGTATAGACATTCTAGTTTCCTTTATCAAAATTGATTTTAACTCGATAGGTATATTTTATTCCATCAGTAGTGACAAAACCAATATTTACATTCATGTTGGTTATACTGGTACGAAACCCTTCGTTAGGGCCATACGTAGTATTAGTGTTAAAATAGTGATTTGGTAGTTTACATGCTGCTAAACTGCAAAAACCATATGCGACCATATTGTAGAATTCAGCCCATTTAGCATATTCGTCTAAAGTAACTTCTGCTGTAATAGCTACAGAACCTAGATTAACTAATTCCTTATCTCCTTCGTATGTAGTCAGTATATCTTGACTTTTATCCCATTTAGCTTTATGTAGTTTAAAAAATGATTTCATGTCACCAATGATACCATTATAAAGCTTTTGGTCTACATTTAAATACCGTGTTTTCCTAGGCATTTTTGTTTCCTTTATAAAAAATAAGATTACACTACGGTTTCCCATAGTGTAATCCTAGCTATTAAATAAATTATTCTTTACGATACATGCCCACGCCCGTGGGTTCACTATTAAAGAATGGTATAATGTTTTCAGTAAGATAACGTAAGTTAATTCCACCTTGATTCTCACCATTTCTAATCCACAATAGATTCATTGCTTTCATGAAATCTCTATCGTCATCGATGATAAGATATTGTGTTTCACTATTTTCTGGCTGGCACATTAACCATTTCCATACTTCATGACCACGACATAGTTTAGGAATTTCTTCCTTATCCACTCCTTCTACAATGTCTAAATTATACTGAATATAATCACGATTAACCTTATATCGAGTATCTTCATCAATGTAGACAGGAGTGCGCCAGCGCTCATGGATAGGTAATTTAAAACCAGAATTCTCAAACACTTTTGATATATCTTCGACTTTATTACAACGTCGCCATGATGAAGAGATTACAAACTTGATATCTGGGTGTTGTCTGAGTAAGTCTTTAAGAATGATCAGATTAGATGGGTCTACTTTATCATGAAAGTGGGTTCCTAACATATTACAAGCACCACGAAATGCTGTATGATTAAGAACACCATCAATGTCTAGAAAGATTATTTTTTCTTTAAGCATATTACATTACCTCGTTTAACTGCGTACATAAATTTATTGTTTAAATCACGATTGTAGGTTGAAAAGAAATACACTTTCTTACCGTCTGAATAAATAGTAAAGTATTCAGCTTCTGCAATAATGATGTCTTTATTTGAGTATTTCTCAGTGAAATCCAAGTCGATGTGGTGTACATCAACATTGGTTTTAATATAGAATGCAAAATCATCAGAATTACCGGCTCGGCGAACATTAACTTCTTTAATAAAGTCAATCTTAGCTAAATCTCTTTTGAGCTTTTCTATATGCTTACTATACTCACTAGAAGCATAATCGCCTATATCCAAGTGATTTTTATAATGTACTTCTTTAGGTTTTTTGAATAATAACAAATACGATAAAATACTCATTTTTAATTTCCTTTAATAAACATACCCATGATAATATTCTTTCCTATCGATTAACGATGTACACTGTGTAATCATTGGAGATAATGTGGGTAAATATTGTACTATACTTACCATACGGCATGTATACTTCACCAATATCACTTTCGATTACTTTCCATGCTTTACGGATATTGCCCTTAGTGGTTTTAGCAGTAACCACATCTACTATGGTAATGTTATTGAAAAGATAGTCCAGACCCATCTTAACCAATACTGTCTTAATGAGTTTCTTGGTGAGTTTCTTATCCAAACCATGTTCTTTGACAAACTTTTCAGTGTGATTTTGCAACTTAGCCCACATTTGTAAAGGTAAGGTATACTTGAATTTGTATTTAGCACCACCAAACTTTACAGTAAACCACAAACAAGGTACAGTGTCTTCTTGATAAGGACCGTCACCATAACGCCACTTATACGTAATGTCACTGTACTTCCAAGCGACATCATCCAAAGCTTCCATCACCTTCTTACAGTATTTATCGACAGTAGCGTCAGTGACTTCTACTTCTTTAGGTTTTTCAGGCTCGCCCTCTTTGTTCACTTTAGGTGTGTGAATATCTGGGTAAGGATTGCTGATGCCAGGAATAATATCCATAAAACGCTTAGGATGAGTGATCTCAGTTTCAGTCTCATTCAAGAACTTCTCGCCTTCTTCAATGAGTTCCTCGTCTGAGTATAAAGGTAGATTACGAGAAGTAGGATGCTTACGTAGATAATCAGTCATCTTCACGTACAGACCAAATCCACGATGTGCCTTACCCTTAACCGCATTAGTAATATCGCCTTTTAGATAGATAACGGCGTTCATGGCCGTCATCATCATGGCGATATTTTGGCGATAATACAGGCTATCAATAGCTGCATCCACCAACTCTTTCGGTGCTGTACTCTTCGTATTGACTTCTACTACTTTCTCATTACCACGGTTGATAGTGAGTTTGCTGGGCATCAGCATCACTTCGAAACCGGAGTCTTTTAATACAGACACCATATCCTGACGGATACTCTCTACTTGTTTCCAAACATAATTACTCATTTCGATTTCCTTTATATAAAATATTTTCTATCCCTTATATGAAGGGAAAAAGAAAGACAATGTTGGTTACACTGTCTTTCTTTTGGTGAGGTTAGCGAATAATCGCTAACCAATTATCGAACACGTCGTTTTTCGACTGTTCGAATTTTTTAAGTATAGCTTTTTCAGTTTCTGAAAGTTCTATACCGCACAGAACTTTGTTCTGTATGATTTGAATTAAACGCATATCCATTTTTTCACCTCCTTTCTGCGACATGACTAACCCTCTACTCCTGCAGCAACAGGAATAGAGGATTGTCGTTTTATGTTTATTAATAAAATCAAATAGAGAAAGAGTTAAACTCTTTCTCTATTACCACTTAAATAGTATATGTTTAAATTAAAATAAGTAATTTGTTTTATTCATGATGGCTATCGATAGCTTCCTCAATAGCCTTTTCAATATTCATATTCACGATGATCCTCAATAGCTTTTTTAATGTCGTTTCTACTTATCATTGTACCTGTATTAATCTTATCTAATACTTCTCTAAGTGCTGTAACACTTTCCTCAGGAATACCTTTTACTACCATGGATAAAGGTCCTGAACTACCTGGTATATTGTCTAAAAAGATATATCTATACTGAGCATCGTTTTTAAACATCTCTAACCACTTATCAAAACAACTACTAATTCTTGGGTTAGGTTTGAAATAAAGTTCTTCTGGTAATACCGAAATCATTATCTTATCAATATCGATATCGTCTCCAAATAAATATCGCGTAATAAAACAAGCTTTCCAATAATCAATTAAAAGTTTATCATCTTGTTCTTTCGGGAACTTCTTAACTAGAAATTTACTAATTGGATTTAATACAAAGATTTCTTCTCGGGTGGGTTCACATGAAATAGTTTTAAACATATGGTTTCCTTTATAAAAATAATTGATATACTAACGATTTTTTATAGTAGCTCGTTACCTACTTTAATTAGGATAGGGAGAACTCTCCCTATCCTAATATATCGTATAGTTATACTACCAATTTAAACAATAGCATTTTCAAAACCTTTTTATCTTCTTCAGTTTCAAAAATTGGAGTGAGTACCACAACACTGTCTTTATGTGTAAATGTTGTAGTATTCTTTCTAGAGTACATTTTAACCTTACCAAGCTTTTCAAGTTCATCGTAGTGATTCTCGAAATTCAGATATGCTAAACTCACGATGTTTGGTTTAAATTTAGCACCTATATACACATCATCTCGAACCACAGTCATTGAAACAAAACCATTAGATACCCCAATCTTATGTTTACTTAACTCTTGTTCAGGTAAATGAGTAAATACACCAATATCTCCTAGTTGTTCAGTATAGTAATACACTGGTACTTCTTTATTCAATGTATCTACATCTTCATTATAGAAGAAATGGTTAAAACCATCTACATCTTCAACTGGGATATTTTTAAGATGTGATCTGTCACCAATACCTTTGCTAGAATGAAGTGACTTCATTGTATAATTATAAGTTTCTATGAAAACATTGTCTAAGAATACAATGAATTTCTCTTTTGTTTCAATTTCGTAAAAGCTACGTAAGAAATCCTTAAAAGCAACTACATCATCGTAATGTTGAGGGTGGATTTTACTTGGATTCTGAATATACCAGAAGAATAAAGGGATGTATGTAATACTCTGCTTTTTGAAAAGTTTATCTACACTTTTTACCCAATCCTTATTTTCTGTTTCTTTTACTTGCTCTAAATAATTAATCCAATCTATCGTTAGTTTAGTAAGGGTACTTAATATCGGTGCGCCATTAATACCTTTCACAAGATTTGGTAATTCATCTTTATGGATGTAATTATCGTATAGCGTTGATGCTATAGCTTTTCTTCTTGTGATTTCTGATAATACAATAGCGATACGTTTATAACCTAACTCTTTAGTAGTTTTAGCCATTTTTAATTTCCTTTTCGGTTGAATATAAAATAAGAAGTTTATTTAAAGTAGCCTTCTTTCACTACTCATTTAAATATTATATAGCTAATAAAAATTAAGATAGAGGGATATTACCCTCTATCTTAATTACCTTACATTAAAGTTCCATATCTAAATCACCATCTTGGATTTGAGTGTCCACTTGGCTTACAAGATAGGAAGAGATTTCCACTTCTTGTGGTGCTACTTGAACATTGTCTGAGGTCAACCAGGCATTAATCCAAGGAATAGGATTACTTTTCACTTCTGGGAAGAGTGGTTCTAATCCTATTGCTTTCATGCGGTGATTGGTAATATACTCAACATATTGACAAAGAATAGCTTCATTCAAACCAATCATGCTACCATCTTTAAATAAATACTTAGCCCAATCTTTTTCTTGTTGAGCTGCTTCTTTAAAGATGTTAATACATTCTTCTCTGGTTTCTTCAGCAATTTCTTTCCACTCTTTACCTTCAGCACCAGATGCCAATGTATTGATGATATGTTGAGTAGTAGTTAGGTGAAGTGCTTCATCCGAAGCTGTCCACTACGGTCGTTAATCGTAGCCGGTGTGCTCAAGACACCCGCCCAATATCACTACTGGGGTCAGACTATATCACGATCTATTATTAAAATAGACCCTCTGCGTTTGGCGGACTAAACAATTGTCCACTACTCTACTCTCTCTAATAATTAATTAGGATTTCGATAGTCGTTAGAGCTTGTCAGTTTAAATAGCATAATTTAAACGTCTTTACTACGGGATTGTCTATAAATAGAGTTTCCCCGTTTAGCAGAGTTATTCGACTACCATCACTGGTAGAAGCCGCAATGAAGTTTACGGGAAATTAATTTAATGATTTTAGCATTACCTTCCATGAGTTTACGTTCGGCAAAACTAAAGCTACCGTTACATTTAGTATGGGTCGTTAGGCCATACAATACCTACTTTGAGGTATTCCCTATCTTTCGATAGGATACTAGACTATATCACCATCTCCGACATTATTCGGTAAGACTCCCTACTAATTAGTAAGAAGGATACATAGAGGTTTTTTAACCACTGTATCTGCTCTCTATTTGGAACTCACTTGAGTCCTACGTCTTTCGACTAGTCGTTGAAGTTTCTACTTTTATTATACAAAAGTAGCTTACCTGCTGATTACCCAATCTTATTTATTTTCAAACATTCACGCCTGTCGTCACCGACTACGTTGTAGTTAAATAAGCTCTAAGGGATTCCCAGCAATTAAGAGAGTTTTTTATCTTATTATTTCTAATAAGTTGCGCATAAATTGTTTACGCAAAAGATACATAGAAACGAATGGCTTCAAGTACATTCACCACAAACATACAAAGATAAATTTTCTTCATCAGTTCACGTTTGCTAATTTCAATACGATGGTAAGATTCCATCAGACCATCTTTTGATTGTTTCTTAATTTCAAAAACACCTTCTCCTAGAAGATTATAATATTGAGAATATTCAATCAAATCATCGTAGTATTGAGAAATTGCACTTGCGCGTTTCTTAATTTCTTCGTTTACTACAATACTATCAAACTCTTCACTAGGGTCAATCAATACATTACGCATGATGTACGTATAAGAGTAAGAATGGATGCCTTCGAAGGCGGTCCAGAATATCGTCCAGTGTTCTAATTCAGGGATAGAAATCAAGGGAAGGAATGCAATGGATGGACTTCTTCCCTGAATTGCATCCAAAAGTGACTGATAATCCAGATTACGCAAGAAAATATGCTTCTCATGCTCTGGTAAACCTTCAAAATCGATACGGTCTTTGGACAAATCTATTTCTTCAGGACGCCAGAAGAACGACTTTTGTTTTTCTGTTAAATCATTGTATACCTGATACTTAGCTTTATCGTATCGTTGTAAGTTAATAGATTGACCTAAGAACATTGCTTCTTTAGTAGCATCATTAGGTGTTTGATTAAATACTGAAAATTTCTGTTTCACTTGTTCACTCATTGTTTATTCCTTTTCATCAGTTTGCTGTTGATTTTGTTCGGCTTCTTCACCGAAACGAGGCAATACTTCTTCTACAACTGTACCCATTATAATTTCCTTTAATTTGTTTATTTAAAAATACAACTATGTTTAGCTGTAATCTGACCTTTTTTAACTTCTATATTTTTATATACTCCCTCTGGGAGTTCTGTATTAGTTAAATAGAAGCTAACTTCATTATCAGATTTATCGTCTTTTAAAAATATAGTAATATACGTATAAGGTATTACTCTTTCAATTTTATTTTCATCTAAATTGTAAAGTAACTTAGGTGGACTAAACTTTAAATTACTTACTCTCACCATTGGTGGTTTGTATTTATAACCAGATACTTTACATATATCAATAAGATTAGATGTATCAAATTCCTGTAAGAATGCCATCTGGTGAATAAAACCCATGTATATGGAATAATCATCCGATGGAGGAATATATTCGCTAACATGAACTTTCTCTACTAAATCCATTAGTATTGTAGTATTATAGATAGCTTCTGTATTACTTGATAAAATAATATCGTTTTTTACTTTACGTAATCTTTTCATTAAACCAGTAGATAATAAATTATTAAAATGTATTTTAGATAATAAATTACCGAGTTTGGAATTAAATGCTAACTTATTACTAATTAAATAATCACCTTTAATTACTTCATCTAACCCAGGTATAATAAAAGAATAATTGATTTTATTCAAATCTTCTGTATATAGTGATTGTTCTATTTTTAAATTATAAGGTTGTTCAGTTAATTCTTTTAAAATATTATCTGACGTCCCTATATAATAGCTAACCATTAACTTGTATTTAGACACATTTCCTATATCTAAATAAATTTCATTCAGTAAATCGCCCATCTTGGTATTCCTTTCGTTTTATCTAATAAAATCATTAATTACACTGTGTTTAATAACCAACTCAATTTCGATGATTCTATCACCAATTACATATTCGATAACTACTCTAGGAACAACTCTAATCTTACCGAAGTTATCTATTCCAGTTTTACAACAGATAATATTAACTATATTAGATTTACTGATACGTGTTGTCTTCTCGGCCAATCCACTTGAAGATGTTGTAGTCACCCACAATACTGTACCATTACGTTCATGACTTAACATTGTTTTAATTGAACCATTATATTTATCAATTAGGTTATCCGATAGTTTAACTGGCACTATATTGTTATCTACTACTTTATCTACAACGTTCATTAATTCTTTTAAGCTATGGTTTATTGTATAAAAGCAATCAAACTTAGTCCCTGTAAGCTTTTGTACAGATGGACTGTTTAAATACTTATTAATTTCATCACTATTAATCTGTAAAATATAATCACCTAAATATACAAAACTTGATGATTTACAATCGAGGCTAAGTTTATTGAACTTAGTTTCTTCTTTAGAGAATTTCTTTATCTCTGAAATTTTATTATTACCAATACCCAGAAGACTACCAATAGTATCTACTTGGTTATTCTTTAAGATATGTCTAATCCTTTGATCCCATGTTTTACATGTTGTATCAGCAATACTGAAAATAATATTATCAGTAATCCATTTTAAGAGTGAATCAATCTTTTCAGAAACCTCACTGTAATATAAACTATGAATTAAATAATCTAGGCTCTCTAATTGTTTAATAAAAATAAAAATACCAGAGAATTCACCAAACACATTATCTACTTCAACAAGATAATCATCTGTATAAGTAAATTCGTTTTCTTTACCTAGTAATTTATTTACTTTAACTGTAGGAATCTTAAAACCTGGGTTTTCCTCAATAATGATGTCTGATTCAACATCTTGATTAGGGTCGGTATTTGCATTTAAATACTCGACTAAATCTTTTAATTCATGTAGCATTTTAGTATTGTAGTCTGATATATCATATTCTGTAAATTCGACTAATTTACCTTCTACTATACTTTTCTCAATTGACATAAGTTTGAATAACTTAGTGTTATTTAATTTTTCTAAGAAAGTATTTTCCATTTCGTTACTCCATTTAAACTAAAAAATATAAAGATAAATATACACTGGATTAATCCAGTGTATACTCACTTAATCCATAATATTTTCAACTACTATAATTTTAATCAGCGAGAGCTAATTCGTATACAGTACACGGTAATTCGATATTATCCTCGCCTTTTATCTCAACTACAGTAAGTGGTAAATGGCCATAAAAAGTATTTTCTTTCTCACTGTATGCTTTTATAAGATTAGATGGGATAAAATGATATAAGACACCATCAGAGTGATTAAAAGTAATCTCTATGCCATATTTCTTTTTACTGTATTTAATAACAATTGCTCGTTCGTTATTATTCAGTAAGAAGTCACGTACATTAGTATCAAAACCAATTAGTGTATTAGTAATATCTTTTTCTTTATCTCCTATTTGTTTAAGTACCATTGTTGTTAAAATAGGCATAATTCGATTATCTTCTTTTTTATCTTGGAACGATACATCGAATGTCAAATTACCTTTAATAGTATCAATAATAAATCCAAGTGTTCTATATTTGTCTTCATTTAAATCTAATTTAATAAATTCACCTAAGTCAGAAGGAATATATGTTCCGAATAGATTCCTAAGTTTATAGCCACTATTACTATCAACATCGTCGATATTAGCTAGTTTTAACTCCTTAGTAGTGAGATAAAACATAGTACAAATATTAACGAACTTCTTATAGTATTCTAAACGTTCTAATTTATCTCCCTCGTATAACAGGGCATCTACGATATCTTCTCTAGATGAGCCTTGGTATTCTCTATGTAAACACATAGCGTATACGAATACTTTTCTAAAGACTTCGTAATCGATATTCTCAATACCTAATTTATCAAATGAATTCAATAATTCCATTCCTACTTTGGTACAAGCAAAATGATCATATTTAGATTTAGTACTAAACATACCGCTATCAGTAAGGAATCCGGTTCTATCCGATAATTTACTAATATAAATACAAACACTATCTTTAAAATAATAATCGAATTCTAATTTAAATTCTTTAGACTCAGAGATTTTCTTATAATCTTTAAAAATCTCATTGTACATTTCTTTAATGATTTCAATCATTTCATCGCGTTGTTTTGTAAGAATAATCATTTTAGTTTCCTTTTAATAAAAGTTAAGAAGTAATGAGAGTTAGAATCCTATCTCTCACTATAATGATATATGTTTATTCAATATTTAAAAAAGAATGTCTAATAATATAAAGAGATATGGGTTACACCATATCTCTTTATTAACTGTAAAATTATACTAAAGATCGATAACACATGTACCGATAAATGCTACAAAAGTCAGTACCAGTGAAGATACTAACGTAATGTTTGCTATTAATTCCATCTTAAAAATCCTTTATGGTAATTTACACAAAATAGTCCAAATAACACCTATGGCTAAAACCAACAGGATACTGATGATAAAATTAAACATTATACTGTGTTCCAATTTATTGTCCTTTTTTAAATATACTTATAAGATAAATCCAAATTACCTGTCCAAGTATAAATATTTTCTAATAGATTAGCTCGATAATATTTATCTAAAGCTTCATCGACTGTATCTGTAGTAATGATTTTATCTGGTAGAGTTGATTCGCCTTCAGATGTACATATGTTGTGTAATACTGAGAAAAATACATATTTAACAATTAACTCAATACTTTCTCTATCAATCACATGGTCTGGTAGCGCTTCTACTTTCTTCCTTAAATCAGTCATGTAATCCGCATAAGAAAGTTTATTGCGCCAATTCTCACCTCTAAACATCAAAGCATTTTTATCAGATACTTTATTTTTATACCTGTGTTCAGTATACTTATCATCTGTTATAAGATTATAGAAATCAGACAATGGAATATTATGTGTATTTCCATTCTTATCCATGGTTTTAGTTAATATGTAAAATACTTTAAACTCATCGTCTTGTGTAATATTGAGTTTGGTCTTTAATTGTTTTAATGCATTTCCTTTTAATACACCATAGTGTAAATTATTCAAAGCAGACATTTTAACAATATCAAACATTGCATTAAGTAATGTTTTGTACTTATGTTGTTCTACTGAATAACGCATATTAAATTCACGCATAAACCAAGTATAACCATTTCTAAAACCATAAATTTCTTCATCAAATGATTCTAGATATTCACCTTTCACTGGTTCATCTAAGCTCCAAACACTTGCCATATAATCCATATCTTCTACAAAACCATATTCGACATGGAATCTATTATTGAATTTATTAAGACTTATTGTTTCTGGTTGTATGTCTCTATTAGCTATATTTAAACTATCGCCACTATAGTAATATAATTCTTTAGACAATAAGGTAAAATTATAATCACGCGTTCCATTATTCATTAATCTTACTTGGTTTTCATTTAACGCATTACCGCAGTAAAATATTGGAAGGAAAATACTACCATCAGGTGCAGTAGGTGTTAAAGATACTAGATTACTAATCTTTCGACTTAATGAATTAAAGATATATTCGCCAATGTCTTTATTCGTAATTATATTATCTGTATTTATACGATGTCCTGCACTTGGATTAGTATAATCAACAGATTTAAACCAAGGGTTAGGGTAAGAGACGCTAGAGCTAGATAAATAACCACCACTAAATCTCTCAATATCCATATAGGCTTTAAGTAACTCTTTTAGTTTTCTTACCTGGTTAATAAAAATCCTATTCTCTACAGACCTTTGTACATCAGAATCAGCTGTACCAAATCCATACCATGGTAAAAAAGTACTGGAAATATATACTGCAAATTTAAAGAATGCAGTATTAAGTCTATTCCAAGCACCATTCTTTTTAATATAGATATTGTTTGGAACATAGTCAACTAATACACCATTAGCATTAGCAATCTTATCAGGACGAGCTAGTCTTGTATCTATTTCAGACTTAACGACCTTAGGATTTCTATTTTTAAACTTCTTAGCTTGTTCTAATACCTTATTTTTAAATTGACTATAAGGCATTTTAAGAATATCAAAATAACTAAAATAAATAATAGGATTACAAGTAATTACTAAGTCATCCATGTTGTCAATAATACCATCAGGCATGGTTCTTTCTGACTTACAATATTCATTATTAATGGCGCTATTGGTATTTAGTAGTTTAACTAAATCAAAGAACTCAGGGGTATACTCTATAGCTGGTTTATTTCTATTGTCTTCTAATCTAGTTTTATAAGAAGCTAAGTCTTGTTTAAATTGTTCATTAATTGGAAATAACATAGAGTTAACTCTAAAACCAAATTCTTTAATGGAATCTCGATAACTAGGTTTTAGTTTTTCAGAGTCTGTTATTCTACCTTGGATAATGGCTTCTTCTTTAATTTTATAATCAGCAAAATTATATCCAAAAAATGAGATATTACTATATGGTGCTAAGCTACTTGCACCTTTAATACCAATATGTTTATAAATAAGAGGTTCGTAAATTTGGTCACGAATTGAAATAATATCCCTATTACGTTCAAAGTTCAAATCTTCATGGTTATTAATATTGAAGTCATTCGCTCTATGGATGTAATTATTTAAATACAGTTTTAATACTTTTGGTAAGACTTCTTTAGATATTCTTTTGCCATATTCTATTTGTTGTGCTGCTGTATTTATTGTGGGTATACTTTCTTTAATAAAATTCATGATAAAATCTTCAGCTTCTTTATCATAAGGACTATCTACTCTTAACCTAAATTGCTCATTCACATAACTTCTTGCGTCTTGTCTTCTATGGAAATGTTTTTCATAGCCAGTTTGTAATATATTGTTTTCACCAATAATC
>CALHQV010000281.1 GCA_938038035.1 uncultured Gemella sp.
AAAAAGGCAGTTCGAAAGAGCTGTTTTTTTTATTGTAAACAAAGCACAGTGAGTGTGAGATTAAGATGTAAATCTTAAGAAATGAAAATAAGGAGTGACTCTATAAACTCGATTCCTCTGGAAATCATGATTTTTGAGTCACTCCTATTATGTTAAATGAATGTTGATATTATTAACCAGAAATTCAAGATTATTAATATTACTGTACAAATCCATGCAACAATTTTCATCCATGGTTTAATAACAAACTCTCCCATAAGTTTTTTATCTGATGTATATAGTGTTAATGGGATAATGGATATTGGTAAAGCAATACTTAAGAATACTTGAGTATAAATTAGCAAACTCTCAATTGCTTGTTCACTATCACCAAAAATTATTAAACAAATGACAACAGGCATCACAGCAATTACACGTGTTAGCATTCTTCTAACCCACATAGGAAGTCTCATGTGGATGAAACCTTCCATAACGATTTGCCCTGATAATGTTCCAGTAATAGTAGAGTTTTGACCAGAGGCCAATAGAGCTACGGCGAATAGTGTACTAAGGAGTGGTGAAGCAATGGCTCCAACAATGCTGCTATCTTGTAAAGCGTTATAAAGGTCTGTAAAGCGTCCAAGACTGTCGCCATGACCATAAAACAAAGAAGCACCTAGAACTAATAGTAAACAGTTAATAATAAATGCGATTGAAAGTTGAATATTAGAATCTATAGTAGAAAATCTAATAGCTTCTTTTTTAACTTTGTTGTCCTTTCTATCGTATCTTCTTGCTTGAACAATAGAAGAATGTAGGTATAGATTGTGAGGCATAACTGTAGCCCCCACGATACCTAAGGCAATAAATAATGCACCTTTATTATTAATTACATCTTTATTTGGAATAAAACCTTTAATTAATTCTCCGGTATTAGGGTTAGCTAATAAAACTTCATAGAAGAATATTATTAGAATTGTAAATATCAAGGTAGCTACAATAGCTTCGATTTTTCTAAATCCAAAATGCGCTAATAATAGTAGTAAGAATACATCAAAGATAGTTATTATAACTCCTATTAGTAAAGGAATACCGAATAATAATTTTAAAGCTACAGCACTACCAATAATTTCTGCAATATCAGTAGCCATAATAGCTAGTTCGGTAATTATCCAAAGAACAACCCCCATTTTTTTACCCGTATGTTTTCTAGTAGCTTGAGCTAGATCCATACCAGTAACAATACCTAATCTTACAGACATTGATTGAAGTAACATTGCGATAAGATTCGATATAAGTATAACGAATAGTAAGCTATATGCATATTGAGCACCACCAGCGATAGAGGTGATCCAGTTACCAGGATCCATATAGCCGACTGCCACCAAAGAACCTGGTCCGCTATAGGCTAGTACCTTCTTTAAAAAGTTTCCTTCTTTTGGAACCTCTACGGTGTTATTTATTTCTTGAAGAGATAGCTGATTTGCAGCTTCTAGCTCTTCTTGACTTTTTCTTAAAAATTTTTTAAAAATCATTTAATCACCTTTTCTAAAAATAATAGTCTAGTAAAAATTACAAAACTACTTTCCTTCAGGCGGAAATTTTGCCTTTGGAAAACTATAAATAATATTCTACTACAAAAATGAAAAAATGTAAATTTTATTGAAAATAGATATCACTGTGATAATAGCTATTTGTTAGTAAAAGTTGAAAATTAATATGGATTCACGTCAAAATTAATTCAAAAATAACAAACTCTTACAAAATAGAGTGTAGTTTTACTACAAAAGAAAAATAAAAAAATATTATTTATTAGCTAAGGCACCGGCAAGGATATAGTTGGTTTGGTAAATATGTTTATGATAAAATATAATCGAAGGGTTACACAGTAGGGGGAAGATACTTATGGAAAGTTATACTTTTATCATTATCTTAAGTCTAATTTTTGCTAGTGCAATTAAGTGCTTAGTAGATAGTGAAAATAAAAAAGAGTTCTTATTTAGACGAAGTCATTGTTCTAGTTGTCAGAAAGAATTAAGGGGAACGGACTTAATTCCGATCTTTAGCTATTTGTTTAAAAAAGGACGATGTAGTTACTGCAATCAAAAAATTCCATTAGATGTATTTTTATACGAAATTTTTACTTTTATTACTATAGTATTATTTATTATTTTCCAAAAACAGTTTATTTTTATTAGTTATCTTGAGGTTAGCATATTTATTATTCTCATTTTTTTAGGAATAGAAGATATAAAATCATTTGAAGAATTTAACCAATACTATTGGTATCGAGAAGAACTTTCCCAAATTTGTAAGTCTCTTGGATTAGAGTATAGAGGGACGAAGAAAGAATTGGTTTATATAATTGAACAATATTTTCAGGGAAATAAAATAGAGAAATCTTTGAGGAAAGGTCTCAAAACTCAATCTGAAGTAATCACTTTAGAGACTCCGCTCCTGAACTGTGGGTTTTCTTTTAATCAGAAGTTTAGAGATTATTTTTCAGCGGTAACAGGGATTAGCCCGTTTAAATTCAATGCGGATATGGCAACCGCTTGGCGAAAAGTAAAAAGGGATAATGATTTAAAATTTA
>CALHQV010000282.1 GCA_938038035.1 uncultured Gemella sp.
AATCAAACTAATATTGGTACTTTAATTTTATCTTCAAAATATCCTATTTTTTCATCATAGACCAAAAAAATCTTTAGAGATAAAAATACCTCTAAAGATTCTTTTGTTATTTCTTAGGTCTTGTTTCTGGGAATGTAAATACAAAAATGATATAAATTAAACTTCCTAGTAAATAGAATATTATTGACGAATTATACCCAAAATGATTTAAAACTAAACTCCAAGTAAAGTTAAATAATGTATAAATTGCATATCCAAAAGCCCAAAATATTCCAAACATTATCGTTAATCTTTGAGAATTCATATTCGGTAACTCATAAGGTAAATTTAGATATACTGGGTATTGTGAATACATGAAAAATCCTGATAAGCTAAACATAGCATATGCTAGTACTACATTACTAGATACAAAGAATAATCCTAATGCCATACATCCAATCATCAATACTCCATGAGCGATTAAAAACGGTTTTCTCCTAAAGTTTAATTTTCTAGTAACCACTAAGCTAAATAAAGTTCCAATTATTCCACCAAGTGTTACAGTTAATATCATAAATTCTGGTTTAAAACTTGTATTATGAGCATGTTCTGCTACAACTCTAGGAAGCGAAACTAACGGCATAACATAAAGGAATAAAAATCCACCAAAACCTAATGAAAATACATAGATAAATTTATCTTTAAAACCATCAGCATAAGTATATTTCTTAACTTCTTCTTCATGTAATGTTTCTTTTGATTCAATTAACAATTTATAAACAAAGTAGTTTGGATGTTTCCACGTAATTGTTGGTTCAAAATCATGAGAAAACATTAACCAACAGATAAAAAGAATTATACTAAAAATACTAAATCCTATCATAGTATAACGCCAATCTTCTACAAAGTGCTCTTTAAATAATAAGAATAAGATAGCTACCAATGCCGCTCCAACATTATATGCAGCTGTTATAATTGCACTAGTCATTATTTTCTTATCATTCGGTATAAACTTAGCTACGAACGAGTTTATAAATACAATTATCATTGATCCACCAAATGCCATAATCATTCTAGAAAATGTATATAACCAATAGTTATGCGTGAAAATTGCAAAGAAAGAAAAACATAGACAAAATAATGCTAATATTGCAGCTTTCTTTGGATGCAACTTAATTAATATAAATGCAGCAAGTAGATTAGCAATAATTCTTGCTATAGTAATTGTATAATTAACTACTTCAGATATTATTGGAGAAACCTTTTCTCCATTAAAATAGTGATCTGTGATTTGTTTTGATAAATTTGATCCTGCTACCCAGTTAGTAGCAAATACTACATATGCAGCAATTAGGATAGCAAACATAAGAATTCCTTGCTTTCGCGTAGGTGAATTTGCAGATAATTCCATTTATGTACCTCTTTTTTTATAATTTAGTAATACAACGTCATCCTGTTATAATACTGATTTTTATTTTCAATTATAGTTTAATATAAAACATATGAAAATGCAAGAAAAAAATCATTTTTCAATGTGTTTTCATATAATTATTTTCAAAAGAAAAAGAAAGATTAATATCAAAGTATTAATCCTTCTTCTTAAATAAATTTTTTAATGATAATATTGGCTTATTCCTTACTATCTTGTCATTACCAATAAATTCTCTCATTTCTTTTAAGCATTTCCCAGAATTTTTTACAATAAAGTTAAAACTTCCTGCACTTTTAGTATCTATAAAAAATCCTCTGATATATTTATCTCTAAAAAACATTTGAGCTCTAACTTTATCTATTTCTGTCCACGGTATTTGAATATAATCTTCTGTATTTCTATGATTATAAAATTCAAAAGCTTTATCCCCTAACATTACATCACCATGCTTATTCCCTATTGAACCTGTAAGGCAATTAGCTTTAGTTGTGTATACCACCTTACTATTCATAGACATTACCATTCCTCACACCTCCTACAGATTTTTCATAACTAATTTTAAAAAGGAAGTTGAGACCATTTCGACTCAACTTCCTAAACTTTATTACATTACACCAGCTACGTGAGCGATTACACCTAAAGCGAATAATCCGAAGATTATTACTACTGGGCTTACTTTACGTTTTAATAACCACATACATACGAATGTTAATAATAACGCCGCAAATCCAGGAATAAGTTGATCTAAGTTATCTTGTAATGTTGTAACTTTTTCTGGTGTTAGTGAGAATTTTCCACTTGTTGCTTTTGTAATAATATCTTGTAATACTTCACTAGTAATGTGTGTTCCTTTTTCAGGGAAGTGAATATATGCTTTTTCATCTAACTGTACTTTAGAAACAACTAATGGGAAACTGATGTTAGTCCAACGTTGAACTAAGATACCCATTACGAACATACCAAGGATTGAAGCTCCTTTTGTAATTGTTTGTAAAATACCACCTGAAAGGTCACTTGTAATTTCTGAACCTTTTTTATAACCAAATTCTTGTGTATACCATAAGAATGCAATACGGATTAAGTTCCATGCGATAAAGAAGAATAATGGTGCAATAATTGAACCACCAGTTGCTAATGAAGCTGCGATAGCTCCAAGAATAGGACGAACTGTAAACCAGAATACTGGATCCCCAATACCTGCTAATGGTCCCATCATACCAACTTTAACCCCTTGGATTGCTGCATCATCGATATCAGCTCCATTTGCTTTATCTTCTTCTAAAGCAAGTGTAACCCCTAGAATAGGTGCTGCAATATATGGGTGAGTGTTAAAGAACTCTAAGTGACGTTTTAATGCTTGAGTAGCATCTTCTTTGTTTGGATATAATTTTTTAAGCGCTGGGATTAAAGCAAATGCCCAACCACCATTTTGCATACGTTCATAGTTCCATGAACCTTGAAGGAACTGAGAACGTAACATTACGCTACGACGATCTTTTTTACTTAATGTAATTTTTTTCTCTGACATTTTGTAGTTCCTCCTTATTAATAATCGTTTAAGATATCGCCTAGTGGATCTCCAGATGAAGTATTTCCACCTCCGCCGCCACCTTTGTTTTTAGAAAGGTTTAGGTAGATAATTGCTAAACATAATCCGATAATACCAGTTGCGATAAGTGTTAATTGGCTAAGTGGTGCTAATGCAAATCCTAAGAAGAAGAATGGCCATACTTCTTTAGTTGCCATTAGGTTAATAACCATTGCGAAACCAACTGCAACTACCATTCCTCCACCGATTGCCATACCTTCAGTGAACCATTTTGGTAATGCTTCAAGAGCTTTTTGAACTACTGATGATGGAATGAACATTAATAATCCTGCTGGAATAGCAACACGTAACCCCTGAGCTGCAAGTGCTACATAGTGCCAGAATTCAACTCCACGGAAGTTACCTTGTTCTGCTGCACGGTCAGCTTGGTGAACGATAACTACTGATAATGTACGAACAACCATTGTAAGTACAAGTCCTACTGTAGCTAATGTAACAGCTGTTGCGATAGCGATAATACGTCCTTCAGCTGAGAAGTCACCAGCTTTAATGAAAATAATAGCAGATGCTACTGATGCTAAAGCTGCATCCGGAGCAACCGCAGCCCCAATATTAGCCCATCCAAGTGCTAATAATTGAAGAGCTCCACCTAAAATAATACCTTCTGATAAATGTCCTGTTGCTAAACCGATTAAAGAACAAGCGATAATTGGTTGATGGAATTGGAATTGGTCTAAGATACTTTCCATACCCGCTAAAAATGCAACAACAAGGACTAATATAACTGCTAGAATACTAAATTCCATAGTGTCCTCCTAATTACTATTAAATTATAATTTTAAACCTTCGCTAGATTTAGCTTCAATAAGTTTGAATAAATCTGATGGTGAATCGTTAGATACTTTACGTACATCAAATTTAACACCTAAATCACGAAGTTTTTTGTATACTTCTACATCTTCTTGATCTAATGATAATACGTTGTTAATTTGAACTTTACCAACAGAGTGAGCCATAGATCCGATGTTTAATTCTGGGATCTCTACTCCTTTTTCGATTACAGCAAGTGCATCTTGTGGTGTTTCAAATAATAATAACGCTTTTGTATCACCAAATCTTGGATCATTATAAACTTGAACAAGTTTATCTAATGGAATTACGTGTGCTCGTACTCCTGGAGGAGCTGCTTGCTCAATAAGTTTTTTACGTAATTCATCTTTCGATACTGAATCTGAAACTACAATAATTCTATTTGGATGAGTTGCTTTTGTCCAGTTTGTAGCAACTTGTCCATGTAGTAGACGAGTATCGATACGGGCTAATACAAAGTCTATTTTCCCGTTTCCTAATACCGTACCTTCAGGAATTTCTCCTTGAAGTGCAGCTTGTGTACTTTCAGCTACTTCTGCTTTTGGTTGTAGTTCTTCAGGGCGAACTTTAACTCCATCAATAGCTGTTGGTGTGATTGCTTTTGCAATCTCGTGAGCTGTTGTCATAGTGAATCTACTAGCATATGCTTCGATAAGCATTGGTAAGTTTAATCCTGCTACGATTGCTCTTTTCTCTGGTGCTTCTTCAAATAACTTGTTAGCTTGGTTAAATGGACTTCCACCCCAAAGATCGACAAGGAAAAGAATTTCTTCAGAATCTACTTTTGCAATAGCTTCTTGAAGTTTTCTTTGCAAGTCTTCTGGTCCTTCACTTGGCATAAATACAACTGCTTCTACTTTTTCTTGTTCACCAAAAATCATAGAACCTGATTGTTTAATTCCTGCAGCAAATTCACCGTGACTCGCGATGATAATTCCTACCATCTTAGTACCTCCTTTTATTTAATTCTTATTTATTATGACGTGTATACCTTTGCATACAAATAGATTATATCATTTATTATTTTTTTTGTAAATGTTTTAGTTTCTTACTTTACAATTATTGCAATCGGTTTCTAATGTTAATATTTAAATATAAGATATATTATTTTTTGTATCAACA
>CALHQV010000283.1 GCA_938038035.1 uncultured Gemella sp.
TTCTACATTTCAGGGTCTCAAATTTATGCAGTAGAAACGGCTCATCCAAGAGTAAGTGGTAGAAAATCAGGAAGAGACCATGCGGTTGAACGTCCGGAATATGTTGCTGCTAAAGATCGTCAAGCAGAGTTAGAAACGGTGTATCGTGCTACAGCAGACTTATCTTTAGAAAAAATTGGTACACTGCAACGTGATCCATATTCTACAGAAGAACTTTTAAACAAAGATACATTAGTTTATGTCGGACTTGATCAAGGACAAGATGCACTTCGAGTATTTGATTTGAATAAGAAAGAAGAAGTTTTCTCAGCAAAAATAACACCAAAAGCAGATGCGAAGTTATATTTCCAAAGAAAACGTGAATATGTGATTTACTAAAAGGGTATAAAAATAGTATAATCAAAGTAATAAATAGGGCAGTAGTTCAAAAAGGAAGACGTCCTTCTTAATTAAGAAGGGAGATGACGGTGCAAATCCGTTCGACTACTTGTTATGACATCTATTTAATAGGTGTCTTTTTTTATTTTATTAATAACAAAATAATAAGCATCATGTTATAATAAAATTAGAAAGAGATTAAAGAAAATTAGTAGGAGAAAAAATGAACGTTAGAGAGAATTTTGAGATAATAACAAAAGAAATAGCTGAAACTTGCGAAAAAGTCGGTAGAAATGCTGATGAAGTGAAATTAATAGCTGTAACTAAATATGTTACTGATACTAGAGTTGAAGCGGCGATAGAAGCTGGAATTACTGATTTTGCTGAGAATCGTCCGCAAAATTATGTTGAAAGAAAGAATAAATATTCTAATAAGACTTGGCATCTAATTGGAAGTTTACAAACACGAAAAGTACGTGATGTGATTAATGAGGTTGATTATTTCCACGCATTGGATAGAGATAGCCTAGCTAAAGAAATTGAAAAACGTGCAGAAAAAGAAATTAAATGTTTCGTACAGGTGAATGTTTCTGGAGAGGAGAGTAAACATGGTCTAACTTCGGAAGAAGCAGTTGACTTTATTAAATCATTGGAACAATATTCAAAAATAAAAGTTGTTGGACTTATGACTATGGCACCTTTTGTTGAAGATGAAGAAATATTACGTAATTGCTTTAGAAAATTAAGACAGTTACGTGATGAAGTAAAAGGTCTGAATTTATTACATGCACCATGTGAATTTTTATCGATGGGAATGAGTAATGACTATAAAATTGCAATCGAAGAAGGAGCGACTCATATAAGAGTTGGTACTGCATTAGTAGGTTGTGAGTTAAAATAATAAAATATAAGGGAGGGGTAGTATGCATAGAGTAATAACTGTAGATGATTTAATCGTCACTATTAAATACAGAAGAAAAATGAAAAATATCTATTTAAAAGTTGAAAAAAATGCTGATGTAGTAGTGAGCGCCCCTCCAAGAACACCTAACTATATCATAAAAAAACTTGTTCAAGAAAATATAGATGAGGTAAAACTTAGAAGAAATAATATCTTGAAGAATGGTCATACTGTTAAAAATTATGTAACAGGCGAAAAACATTATGTTTTCGGGAAAGAATTAACTTTAGAAGTTAGACTTGGAGATAAAAATAAGGTAACTATTTCTAATGATAAGTTAATTCTAAGCGTTAAAGATAAATACCAAGATAGAGAACAAATAGTAACTAGGGAACTTAGAAAGGTTGTTTATAATAAATGCTTGGAGTTTCTTAGTAAGTATGAAAAGCTTATGAATGTTCATGCTGAACAACTTAGAATTAAAAAGATGAAAACACGCTGGGGAACATGTAATATCGAAGCGAAGAGAATCTGGATAAACTACGAACTTGTAAAATATCCAGTTGATTGTTTGGAACATACTATTGTTCATGAACTTACTCATTTGTTAGAAACAAATCACACGCCAAGATTTTATACATTGTTAGGAAAATACTATCCTAATTACAGAGAAAATGATAAATTAATAAAAGAATTTAGTAAACAACTAATTGGTAGATAAAAAGTATACAAGTATTACAATTTTTTTGAAATTTATTATTAAATGAGAGTAGGTTAAATGATTTTTTGAAACTAGGTGATTCACTCTTAAAAACAATAATTTAAGTGTGTAACGATTGACTTTTTACGCTATTTACTATATAATTAATCAAGAGTTTTTAGTATTTTTATACTAACATTTTTGATGATACTTAAAAGTATTTTTGGAGGAAAAATAAATGTCACAAATTTTAAATAAAGAAGATGGAAAAGTAGTTATCGCTTTTTCAGCAACAAAAGAAGAATTTGCGAAAGGATTAGATCAAGCATTCAAACGTGCAGTTAAACGTGTTAACGCACCTGGATTCAGAAAAGGTAAATTACCAAGAGCCGTATTCAACAAAATGTACGGTGAAGAAGCATTATTCCAAGATGCAGTAGATTTCGTATTACCAGCAGCTTATACAAAAGCTATCGATGAATTAGAAGTTTCACCATTAGCTATGCCTGATATCGATGTTAAAGAAATCAGCAAAGAAGAAGGTGTTAAATTCGAAGCAGTTGTTACTGTTAAACCAAACGTTGAATTAGGTGAATACAAAAACCTTGGATTAGAAAAAGACTCAGTAGAAGTAACTGATGCTGATGTAGAAGAAAGATTAGATAGCTTATTAAGCCGTCAAGCTGAATGGCAAATCAAAGAAGGAGAATCTAAAAAAGGTGATATCGTAGTTATTGACTTTAAAGGATTCATCGGAGACGAAGCTTTTGAAGGTGGAGAAGCTAAAGGTTACGAATTAGAATTAGGTTCAGGTTCATTCATCCCTGGATTCGAAGAACAATTAGAAGGAAAAGTTGCACCAGTTGACACAGAAGTTAACGTAACATTCCCAGAAAACTACCAAGTAGCTGATCTTGCAGGTAAAGCAGCTAGATTCGAAGTTACAGTTCACGACGTAAAAGAAAAAGTTTTACCAGAATTAACTGATGAATTCGTTAAAGAATTTTCTAAAGAAGCAGCTTCAACTGTAGCTGAATACAAAGAAAAATTAAAAGAAGAAATCAAATTAGAAAAAGAAAACTTAGCAGAAAAATCTTACTCTGATAAAGTAATTTCTACAGCTGTAGAAAATGCAAAAGTTTCTGTACCAGAAAAATTAGTAGAACAAGAAGTTAACTCTATGTTCGAACAATTCACAGGAAACTTATCTCGTCAAGGATTATCATTCGACTTATATGAACAATTCACTGGAAAAGGTGAAGCTGATCTTAAAGCAGAAATGAAATCAGACGCTGAAAACAAAATCAAAACTTCATTCGTACTAGGTGAAATCGCTGAAGTAGAAAAAGTTGAAGTAACAGAAGCTGACATCGATGCAGAAGTTAAAGAACTTGCTACTATGTACAACATGACTGAAGAAGGAATCAAACAACGTATTAGTGTTGAAGACTTACGTGGTGAGTTAGTAATCCAAAAAACTGTTGATTTCTTAAAAGCTAACAACTAATTTTAGCAAATCATCCTTAAGCATATAGAGTGTCTAACATTCTATATGCTTTTTTTAAAAAGAAGATATATTTAGAGAAAGGAGTTGAAAATATGCCAAGAGGGAAAAATATTAATATGTTTCTAATGGAAGGCGATGTAACGAGTTCTATTAAATGTACACTATCTAATTGGACGGGTGTAATTTACAAAATACCGAGAACAAAACTAAATTCAGAATTGATTAAAAAGAGACAGCATTTAAAGTATAGTGGAATATATTTCTTAATAGGTAAAAGTGATAAAGAGGATAAGAATCTTGTCTATGTCGGTCAAGCAGGGAATAGGAAAAATGGAGAGGCACTTCTATTAAGGTTATTAGAACATACAAAAGATGCAAAGATGGATTTCTTTAACGAAGTAATAGTTTTAACGACGGATACTAATATCTTTGGGCCTACAGAATTGAATTATCTTGAAAATAAATTTGCAGAAAAAATTAAATTTGCAGATAGATATATATTGAAAAATCAAAATGAGCCGAATATAGGAAATGTTACAGAAGAAAAAGAATCTGAGTTAATTGAAATTCTTTCTAATAGTGAAATGATAATAGGTACATTAGGACACAAATTATTTATTCCAACTTTAAATAAAGATACGATTGAAGAGGAAATCGTAGAAGATAAAAATATATTATTTTTAAGTAGAAAAAATAGAAAAAGTAATCTTCAAATTGAAGCAAAATGTAAAAGAACAAATGAGGGGTTTGTAGTTTTAAAAGGAAGTATGATTTCTTTAGACGATTTAAAAACTATGCCTAAATTAATTAAAAAACTACGTGATCAATTAATTGCCTCTAAAATTATAAAAAATGGGATTTTAATGGAAAATCAATTGTTTACTAGTGCATCTTATGCGGCAGCATTTGTATTAGGAACTAATGCCAATGGACTAACGCATTGGAAAACAAAAAATGGACAGACTTTAAAGGAATTAGAGGATAATTAAAAACATATTCCTAAGGAGATGAGGTAGTTTGAACGAATATATTAAAAGCCTAGAACAAGAATTTTCTCTAATAAAGAGCGGATTTAAGAAAGAAGAGAACAGAGCCTTATTAGATTATAAATCTAATGATAAAGAGTATGTTAAAAGATTAGCTTTCTTGTCATATGAATCAAAAGTATACCAAGTTAGAATGTACGGTGTGTTTCTTTTCGGTTATTTATCAGATGATAGTGATATTCTAACTTTTATGAGAGATGAAGTATCTAAAGATGATAATTGGAGAGTGCAAGAGGTACTTGCAAAAGCATTCGATGAATATTGTAAAAATAAAGGTTATGAAAATTCAATCTCTGTAACTGATGAGTGGCTAAGGTCTGATAATCCGAATACGAGAAGAGCTGTTACAGAAGGATTAAGGATATGGATCAGTAGACCATATTTCAAAGAAAATCCACAAGAAGCAATAAAAAGACTAGCCACATTAAAAGAAGACTCTAGTGAATATGTAAGAAAATCAGTAGGGAATGCATTAAGGGATATTAGTAGAAAATTTCCAGAACTTATAAGTGAAGAATTAAAAACTTGGAATTTAGAAACTAAGGAAATCAAACAAGTGTATAAATTAGTTAGTAGGTTTGTTGAGAAGTAAAATATTTTGAAATAAAGTTTATTGTGTTTTATAACTTTTTGCAGTATAATGAAACTAATGAGAGATGTCTATCCTCCTCCCCCGTTTTTATTTTTTGGAGGGGGGTCGACATCTCTTTTTGATGTGTACCCAAAATTCTGGACACATATATATTTAGTTTAAACATGTGGA
>CALHQV010000284.1 GCA_938038035.1 uncultured Gemella sp.
TAGGAGTAAAATTTAATATTAAAATTTTACAAATATAAATAGAAGATGAGTAATATACTCATTATGGAGGATAGATAAATGGAAAACAAATTTACATTTTTTGAGAAATTTATTATGATTTCTACAAAAGAGACTTTATTATTTTTATTAGTGCTTTTTGGATTATTTTACTTTATGTATTATTTAGCACAAAAAAGAGTTAGTTCTTCAAAACGTACTTTATTATCGACAGCAATTGGTTTACTTTTAGGTATTGCTATTCAAGCATATTCGGGATTCAGCGATGAACCAATGAAAATTAAATATGTTGCTGAGATTACGACTTGGTATTCATTATTCGGTAATGGTTTTATCGATTTAATTAAGATGTTAATAGTTCCATTAGTACTTGTATCAATAATTAATGTTATTGTTAATATTAATGCAAATACAGACGTTAAAAAATTAACACGTTTAACATTGATTATTACATTAGGTATGGTAGCAATTAGTTCAATCGTTGGATTTATAGTCTCTTCAGTATTTAAACTTGGAAGTAGTTCTATTGTATTAGGAAACGGAGAAAGTAAAATTAAAGAAGTGAAGAACGTTGTAACAATTATTCGCGAATTAATTCCTTCGAATCCAATTAAAGCAATGGTTGATTTTAACGTTATCGGTGTAGTAATCTTTGCAATGTTTATAGGCTTAGCAGCAAGATATATTCAAAATAAAGATGAAAACAAAGTTAAAACTTTTATTGATTATATCGGTAATCTACATGCTATTGTCTCTCGTATGACAGTCCTAGTAATTAGATTACTACCTTATGCAGTAATTCCATTATTAGCTAATACAATCGCGCAAAGAGGATTAAAATCAATTAAAGATGTATTATTATTCATCGCTTTACTATATGTAGCTGTAGTAATTCAATTCATTATTCAAGGATTATTCTTAGTTTTACATGGGGTTTCACCAGTTACATACTTCAAAAAAGCAAGTAAGCCTTTAGTTTTAGCATTTACATCACGTTCAAGTGCAGGTACTTTGCCTCTGACAATTAGTACATTAACTAAAGAAATGGGTGTTAACCAATCAACAGCAAACTTTGTTGCTTCATTCTCATCTACAGCAGGAATGCAAGGATGTGCTGGGATTTATCCGACTATGTTGGTAGTGTTCTTAGCTAATGCTAATGGAATCGCAATTGATGCAACATTATTCATTATGACTGTGATTGTGGTAACACTAGGTTCTGTAGGTATTGCGGGAGTTCCAGGAACAGCAATTACTGCTGCTTCAGTTTCAGTAAATGGAGTAGGTTTTGGTGCATTATTTAATCAGATTAATCCAATCTTAGCAGTAGATCCAATTTTAGATATGGGACGTACTTGCTTAAACGTTAGCGGTGGTATGACAAACTCAATCATGGTTGATAAACATTTAGGATTATTTAGTAAAGATAAATTTAATGAGTTTAATAAGGTAGCTGAATAGCTAGATTAATCGCAGCATAAAGATGCTGCGATTTTTTGTATTCAAATATTATATTTAATATGGTAATAAATAGAAAAATTATCTATTTATATTATTAAAATGTAGAAAGTTATTTAAAATATGAATTAAGAAAACTATAATATGTATATTATTAGTTTTTTTGTTCGCAATATGATAATATAATAAAGGTAAAAATTTAGTAATATATCAAAATTTTGGTCAAAGCATTATTTTGCAATTACGTTAAAATATATGGAGGTACTATGACTGAATTTTTAAAAGAATATGATGTTATTGTAATTGGAGGAGGACATGCCGGAATTGAGGCAGCACACGCCGCTAGTAGAAAAGGTGTTAAAACTTTAATGATTACAATTAATTTAGATACTATTGGTTTTATGCCATGTAACCCGAGTGTAGGAGGACCGGCAAAAGGTATTGTTGTTCGTGAAGTAGATGCACTTGGTGGACTTATGGGACGTGTAGCAGATAAAACTAATATTCAAAGTAAAATGTTAAATACTGCAAAAGGTCCAGCAGTTCGTGCATTAAGAATGCAATCTGATAAGGTTGAATATCAACTTGAGATGAAGAGAATTTTAGAAGATACTCCAAACCTAGATATTGAACAAGCAATGGTACGTGAGCTTATTATTGAAGATAATAAGGTGGTTGGTCTTAGAACTATGTTAGGTACAGCATATAAGGCTAAGACAATAATTATCACAACTGGTACTTATTTACGTGGTGAAATCGTTATTGGAGATATTAAATATTCTTCAGGACCAAACCATCAGATGCCATCTATAGATCTTGCAAAACAATTAGAAGAATTAGGTTTTGACTTAGTTAGATTCAAAACTGGAACCCCACCAAGGGTTAATGCTGATAGTGTAGACTTTTCAAAAACAGCAATTCAGCCAGGTGATGATGAGGAGCATGCATTTAGTTATGAGACTAAAGAATTTGTAAAAGATCAAGTTCCTTGTTGGTTAACTTATACTAATACGAGTACGCATGAAATTATTGATAAAAACTTAGGGCGTTCTGCAATGTACTCTGGAGTAATTAAAGGAACAGGACCAAGATATTGTCCAAGTATTGAAGATAAATATGTTCGTTTTAACGACAAAGAAAGACACCAACTTTTCTTAGAACCAGAAGGTAGAAATACCAAAGAAATATATGTACAAGGTTTATCAACTTCTTTACCAGATGATGTACAAAGAGACATGGTTCGAAGTATTGCAGGACTAGAAAATGCTGTTATTATGCGTAATGGTTATGCTATTGAGTATGATGCTGTAAACCCAACAACACTTTGGCCAACATTAGAAACAAAATTAATCGATGGATTATTCACGGCTGGTCAGATTAATGGTACAAGTGGTTATGAAGAAGCTGCAGGTCAAGGAATCATGGCGGGAATAAATGCCGCATGTAAAGTTCTAGGTGAAGAGCCCATGATACTTGGTCGAGATGAAGCATACATTGGAGTTCTTATTGACGACTTAGTAACAAAAGGAACAAATGAACCTTATAGACTTCTAACTTCAAGAGCGGAACATAGATTACTTTTACGTCATGATAATGCAGATATGCGCTTAACGGAAAAAGCTTATAACTATGGCTTAGTAACTGAAGAAAGATACAATAAGTTCTGTGAAAAACGTAGTATGGTAGCTGATGAAATAGAAAGACTTAAGACTTTTAGAATTACTCCAACAGCTGCGACTCTAGAAAAATTAGCAGAGTTAAATAGTGCAGAAATTCGTGATGGAATTTTAGCCATTGATATGCTAAGACGTCCAGAATTATCTCATGCGAATGTACTTTACTTAGCAAATGACGAAACAGTTTTACCTAAAGACGTAGTAGAACAAGTCGAAATTGAGGTTAAATATGAAGGGTATATTAAAAAATCTATTCAACAAGTTGAAAAACTTAAAAAAATGAATGAGATGAAAATACCAACAGATTTAAATTATGATGATGTACCAAGTTTAGCTTTAGAAGCAAGGGAAAAACTAAAAAAAGTTCTACCATTAACTATTGGACAAGCATCTCGTATATCAGGAGTTAATCCAGCGGATATTTCTATTCTATTAGTATACTTAGAACAAAGAAGAGGTATGAATAATGAATAAAGAGCAGTTCTATAATTCTGTGAAAGAAAAGGTAGGTATAGAATTATCAGAACTTCAGAAAGAGCAATATAGTAAATACTATGATTTAGTTGTAGAATGGAACCAAAAAATCAATCTTACAGCTATTACTGAAGAAGATGAGTTCTATACAAAACATTTCTTTGACTCAATTTCATTAGCATTCTATAAAGATTATTCAAATATTGAAAGTATTTGTGATGTGGGAAGCGGTGCAGGATTTCCGTCTATCCCATTGAAAATATTATACCCAAATTTAAAAGTTACTATTGTTGATTCTTTAAATAAACGTATTAAGTTTTTAAATCTAGTTAAGGATGAACTTGGGCTTACTGATTGCAATTTTGTTCATGCAAGAGCGGAAGAATTTGGTCAAAATAAAGAATACAGAGAAAGTTTTGAAATAGTAACTGCTAGAGCGGTAGCAAGATTAAATGTATTAGCTGAACTATGTTTACCATTAGTTAAGAAAGATGGTTACTTTTTAAGTCTAAAAGCTCAAAAAGCTGAAGAAGAGACTAAAGAAGCAATTAATGCAATAAAACTTTTAGGCGGAAAATTAGAGCAAGATCTTGAATTTGATATTGAAGGTGAAGAAAGGCATATACTAGAAATTCGTAAAGCCAAAGAAACACCTAATAAATATCCAAGGAAAGCTGGTACACCGAATAAAAAACCATTACTATAGAATATATAAAAGGAGAATTTTGTAGTTATATCTACGAATTCTCCTTTTGTATATACTTTAATGAAATAAAAAAAGAAAAAAGAAAGAAATTTTCAAAAAATTCTTTACTTTTTTTTGATTTTATATTATTATATTTATTATATTCATTAAAAACAAACAAAGGAGGATGTATATGACGAGATCAGTAAGGGATTTTCTTAATATAATTTTAAACG
>CALHQV010000285.1 GCA_938038035.1 uncultured Gemella sp.
GGTTGGAGTTTTTCGGGAACAAACCCTTTACCCAGCAACCTGAGCGAGCCATCAGTCAAGCAGACCAACTGCTAGACTACAAGAGCTTCTTTGGGTTTACGACACGAGAAATTTGATGATTTTTCTTTACTAGAGGAGTCTCAGCGACCATCATTTTCAAGCACTGATAGCACTTGAAACGACGCTTTTTAAGTAGATTTCTAGTAGACATACCAGTCGTTTCAAGGTAAGGAATCTTAGACGGTTTTTGAAAGTCATATTTCTTCATTTGGATTCCACAGTTAGGACAAAGTGGAGCCTCATAATCCAGTTTAGCAATGATTTCTTTGTGGGAATCCCTATTGATGATATCTATAATTTGGATATTAGGGTCTTTAATGTCTAGTAATTTTGTGATAAAATGTAATTGTTCCATATGAATTTTTCTAATGAGTTGTTTGGTCGCTTTTCATTATGGATCTTATGGAACTTTTTTTCTACAACAAAATAGGCTCCATAATATCCATGGGGATTTACCCACTACAAATATTATAGAGACTAAGTTTATAGAACAACATAAAAGTGAACAAGACTAAAATATCGTTTTGTTCACTTTTTTCTTCTTTCAATAGAACTCTCACTATAGTCCATATCACAAAAAGAGAAGGTCATAATCCTTCTCTTTTATATCTTCAACTAATTAGTTTTTGCGTTTCACAAATGGAAGGGCACCAAGGAGTAATCCAAGGAATCCTAATGATGCAACTGCAACATTATCTTTACCACCAGTGTTAGGAAGTTCTTTCTTATCTTCTACTTTCGCAGCTGGAGCTTGATATGTATTATCTTTATTAGTACCTGCTACAGTTGTAGTAACCGCAGGAGTTGCTGGGGTTTCAGCTGTTGGTGTAGCCGGAGCTGGCGTTGGAGCTTGTTGAGCTTGTGATTCATTTGGAACAGGATTTCCAGGAGTTGGTGTTAGTCTTGAATCTGAATTTGGAGTAGAATAGTGATTAGTTACTTTTTTGTAATAGTTAGTAATAATACCATCTTTTTCTTCAGATTTCACAAAAGTATAACCTGCAATTGATTTACCTTTGAAATGACCTTCTTCAGCATTCAAAATATCAGCGTTAGTAACAATATCAACATAGCGTGTGACTTTTAAGTCTTCTGTATCATTACTTCCAGATAGAACCTCAGCTTTATTATTAATTAAAGTATTTAAGGCATCTTCTAAATCAGCTAGACGATCTTTTAATCCATCTTTATAATAATCTTCAACACCTTCATTTTCTTCGCTGTCTTTGATTTGCTCTTTTACTTTAGAGATTTCGTCTAAGATTTTTTTGATTTCAGGGTTATTAACACCAAACTCTGGAACTTCATTAACAGCAGCTTCAACAGCGTTAACTCCGCCTTTGAATGCTGGAAGTTCTGGTTGTACAAGTGCATCTCCGTTTGAAGCTTCTGGTTTAGTTGGTTTTGGAGCTTCTCCTTCAGGTTTTGCAGGAGTTGGAGGTGTTGTATCATTCACTCCACCGTTGAATTCAGGAACTTCGTTAACAGCAACGTCAGCATCGTTAACACCACCAGTGAACTCAGGAAGTTCAGGTTGCACAAGAGCATCTCCGTTAGAAGTTTCAGGTTTAGATGGTTTTGGAGCTTCTCCCTCTGGTTTATTAGGTTCAGTTGAAGGTGTTGTATCATTTACTCCGCCGTTGAATTCTGGATTATTAGGTTGGGTAGGAGCATTGTCATCATTTACACCACCATTGAATTCTGGAGTTGCTGGTGTTGTAGGCGCTTCTTCATCGTTTACTCCACCTGTGAATTCAGGTTTTTCTTCAGCTGTAGGAGCGTCAGCAGGATTTACCCCACCATTGAATTCTGGAGCATTAGGAACCGTTGGAACCTCATCCGCTTCCTTAGCAGGCTCAGTAGTTGCTTCATCATCATTTACTCCACCTGCGAAGTCTTTTGGTGCTTCACCTTTAGGAACTTCTTTTAAGTTTTCGATATAACCTAAAGTTGCATTGTAATCGTCAGTTAGTTCATCGATTGCATCTTTGTAAGCTTTCACTACTTCGTTAACTTCGTCGAATTTAGCTTGAGCTTCATCAGCAGTAGTTTTAGCAGAAGCAACAGCAGCTTCTAATCTAGTTACAGCATCTTGTAATCCA
>CALHQV010000286.1 GCA_938038035.1 uncultured Gemella sp.
AGTTAGGTTTAATCCTACTGCAACCTTCTTATTAATTGGATAAGTCATATTGTTTAAGGTTTCAGGATCAAAGGATTTTATAAGAGATGTAAATGTGAAAAGATTCTCACCTGTAACATAAATCCTTAGACGTGATATTCCAACTTTGTTCAAGATAGCCTTAGGAATAGTATATCCTAAGGTAACATTCTTAAGACGACAATAGCTTGCATTCTGTAAATAGCGGGAACTTACTACACGATTACCTCTATTAGACCAACCTAATTTCGGGAAATAAGCATTTGTTTTCTCTGACGTCCAGTAATCGAGTGATGTTGTTAATGGCGTTTGCCACTCGTCTGTGAAACCCCAATAAGCAGAATTTCCAGAGCCAGGGAACCAATCTCTCTTTCCGATTCCTTGCCAAAACATTTCGAAATCAAACCCTTTATATTCACATCCCGCAGTAATACCATACGCATATCGTGGTGTTGAGTTACCAATTATTTTCCTATCACCAGGTTTCTTTAGCGTATTATCTCCTATATCAATTTTCTTATCATCATTTACATTTTTTGAAGGATCAAAAGTTGTTTCATAGACTAAACTCTCTTGGTTACCTGTTATACTATAAACTTGAACTTTATAGTTTGCTTTAGAACCTTCGCTATCTCCAACATAACCAGGTTTAAACTTAACAATTACATCTGAACCTTCTTTAGTTGAATATGCTGTAAATGTTTTTTCAATCCCTTTATATCTTACAAGATTTTTTGTAATTCCTCCACCTTCACCAGTTGGTTTATAAGTACTATTATCATAAACAACTTCATCTCTATTACTTCTAGTTCTACTCTTTGATAATAGTAAAGTATACTCAGTATCTCTATCGAAAGCTTGTTCTTGTAACCAAACAGTATCATCTAGTGTTGAATTGATTGTTTCAAGAGGGTACACACCTTCTTCAGTTCTTCTAGCAATAGCGAATACTCCTCCATCTACTGCTGTCCAACCTCCAAACTCATTAATCTCTTTTACAGCACCTTTTGCCACTTGTTTACTATCACCTAAGCTATCCATATTTTGTGAAAGTTTTGTATTATTTTCAACTGTAGGATCTAATGCTAATAGTGTTTTAACTAAAGTATTTAAATCTGCATCAGCCGCAGGTGCTGTGTAAGTTTGATTCGCAGCTGGATCTATATCCGTAGTAGCCGCATCTGTACGGAATGGGTTATTTGTATTCAACGCTTTTCCATTACGTTCATCTTTAGAACCAGAGTTTGCAATCGAGTTAGATTCTGTAGATTTTTCTGTATTTGTAGCTTTTTTACCAACTGTTGGTTGTCCATTCGTTGTATCTACTGCTGGTGCTTCTTTTTTCTCTTCTGGTTTTGTTTTTAGCTGTGTAGTTGCCGTAACAAGTTTATTGTATGCTCTTGTTAACTCTTCTTGTGTTTTCGCACTTTCTAATATTGTTTTAACTGTTCCTAATTCCACTTTTAATTTAGAAACACTATCTTCAGTTTTAGAGTCATATACTCCTGAAGCAATTTTTGATTCGATTTCTACAATTAAAGAACTTAGCTTTGTTTTATCCAAAGTAATTGTTTCAGATTTAACAACTGTTTCTTTAGAACTTTTTCCTACAATATTCCCAGTAATATTATTTTCCTCTGTCGCAGAAATTTGGTTTACTTGATCTTGAATATTAGTATCTGCTGCTGCTGCTGATCCTTGCCCTAAATACATAAAAAATGCTGCAACCGCTACTGAAGTCGCTCCAAAACTTGCTTTTCTAATTGAATAGCGAGTGATTTTCTCTGGATTATAATTTCCAACTATATTTTTACTTAATTTATTTTCTTTTTCTTTTGTATAGCTTCTTGTAGTTCGTACAAAGCATCATTTCCTTCATCACTACCAAAAGGAGCTTCTTCATCTCCACAATCATAATAAAAATTATCTAAAAAATATTTTCTAAAAACTGGATGACTTGTTAAAGGATTTAACCCACAATCTTCATCATCAAAATAATAACGATTATTTCTATCAAATTCTGGAAACTCCTCATAACCTTTTTTCTTTTTTGAATTTATTAGTTTAAAGGCTTCTTTTTCACACTCTTCACTAGTATCAAATTCTTTTATCTCATATTTGCCAGTTGTCCCAGTCTTTCCGTAATTAACCATCATTTCAGAATCAAGTGTTTCTACAAACCAAAATTTATCAGATTTTTCATTTTTAAAATGAAGTGCTTGTATCATAGTTTCCTCCTTTTGTCCATATT
>CALHQV010000287.1 GCA_938038035.1 uncultured Gemella sp.
GTTTATTATAATGAGCTTCTATATCTTTATTATTAATATATACAGTATTACCGAATAGTGAATAATTTTTAGAAGCAGATGACTCACTATCAAAACCGAAATCTTTTCCATCGATTAATAGTTTATCAACATTTTTCCAGTATTTATTAAATATATCATTAGATGAATCTTTACCTTCGACAGTAAATTCTAATGAACCACTTCCTCCTATTTCAGCTTCGTAGACTTTAAATCCTTTGCTTTGTTCATCTTGAGCGTATACAATATTTGAATCTAATTGTAATTTTGAATTATTTAGATTAACAGAGCTAATAGTTAAGCAAATAGGTACTGCTAATCCAATAATTAGTTTATTATTATATTTTTTGTTCATGACATTCCTCCATAAAAACGATGATAATCAATATCGATTAATAATAATCATATTATACTACAACAGGATAAAAGTTACAAGTGAAAACGTTGAAAATAAAAAAAAATTAGAGGCAATTCCTATGAATTTAGCATATAAAATACTGAATTCATAGGAATTGTCCCTAGTAAATTTCGTTCATAAAATTGCCACAATGAAAAAATAATTAATATAAAAAATTAAAATCTTTTAGTGATTAAATTATAGTGAGTTTCAATATCTTCAGGATCTGTTGCATATCCTCTAAGATCATAGTATTCTCCATCTTTTTCCATAACTGCTGTTGGATAAGATTCAATCCCTAAATTAAGTGTTTTTATAAAGTCTGGGTGAATAGGATTAGAATTTTTAAACGCAATTGTTAATTTTAGAGCAAGATCGTAACTATCTAGTCCATATTTTTCACATAATTCTACATATGTTTGTACATCACTAAGACTTTTTCCTTCAATAAAGAACTTACATTGAACGTCATATGCAAAGTGTAAAATTTGTGAATTAGGAATTAGCTCTTTTACCATATCCATAGCAATTGCAGGATGAACAGAGTTTAATACCATTTCACCTTCTTCAAGTACTTCGTTATATTTTTCTCCAAATTCTACATTATACATTTCAGATATTTTTTTATTTCCTTCCTGGAAATATCCATATTCTTTGATTCTTTTGCTATTATCTCCAATGAATAATCCACCAGAAATTATTTCAATTTCTACATCTGTATGATTCTCATAAAATTTAGTGAATATTTTATCGAATCCATAACACCAACCACAGTACGCATCCCAAAAGTATAAAATTTTCATTTAAATCTCCTTCTAATTTACATTAAACTTCAAGTATTTTATTAATATTAGTAATACTCTCTTTTAAAAGTAAGTTTTCAACTTCAAATATTTTTTCCATTCTTATAAAACTTGATGATTTTTTCAAATCAACAGTTTTATAATCTGGATTAAGTATTATAGTATTATTTACAAAATTAATTAACTCTAATTCTTTAAAAATCTGAATCATAATTTTTAAACTATCAACATTTGTTTTTAACGCTGTTAGTAATTTATCTAATTGTTGTGCTACGTTAATTTGTTTGTTATTTGTTGAAAGTATTAAATTAAATAGTTTAATTAATCTATTTTTATCAACAAGATATATGTCAGATAAAACTTGTTTCTCTTCACATATTAAGAATACTTTTTTAGGTTTTAAATTTATTATTTTGTCTAGATATTCTTTAGAAGTTGGTATATCTAGTAAATAAATATATTCAAATTCCTCGTCTATTAAGCTATCTAAATCCTTATATTGATAGAAATTATTATCTTTATCATCTTTGTGTTTAGAAAGTTTTAAACAATTTTTATCAATATTTTCAATATCATAGTTTATGAATCTCAAATCTTCAAATAGAAACTCTTTGATGTGTATATCTATGATATGAGCCTGTAATTTTGTACGACCATTAAAGTTATTTTTATCTATGTTACACACTAAGTCAATAATATCGTTTTTCTCAACTTTATCAAAAGTTACACTGTCTTTGAAAGTAATACAGTCTAAATTTCCAACCTCATCTGCTATTGTTAATCTTAAATATTGTTTTTCAGAACCAAAGTATGCTTTATTCAGAACCATTGCATTTTCTATTAATACAGTAGGTTTTTCAAAATCCATACCATAAGGTTTAAGGGCATCTAATGAATTTAGAAATTGATAACTTATATCTTCTAATGAAGTGACAATATCAATGTTCTTGTTAGCTTTTAGATCATTGTTTTGTTTAAACTCTTCAAACTCATTATCTAAAAACTCTTCAATTTTCTCAAAATTATCTTGTTCAAAAGAGAAACCAGCAGCTAATGTATGTCCACCGAATGCCACAAATAAATCTGATATTTTGTTCATTGCTACGTAGATATTGAAATCAAAAATACTTCTCGCAGAGCCCTTAAGAATCCCATCTTTTTCGTTCATAATAAAAACTGGTCTTTGGTACTTTTCGACAATATTTGATGCTACGATACCTAGTACTCCTTCATGGTATTCACCAGAAACCATAATAACATTCTTTTGTTTTTTATCTGAATTTTCAATTTTACTAATTACATCTTTTACTATTTCTTCAGTAACTTGTTTTCGTTGAATATTATATTGTTCAATCTGTTCAGCTAAAGCTCTTGCTGTTACAGGATCTTCTGCCATTAGGAAACTTAATCCTAATTTAGCACTATCCATTCTACCAATTGAATTTAATTTCGGTGCTATATAAAAACCTACAGTTTGTTCATCAATTTTTGTATCTATACCCGATAATTCAAGTAGCATCTTAAGACCTATTCTAGGATCTTCATTTATTAATTCTAGTCCCTGTTTTACAAATATTCTATTTTCATCTGTAATTGAAACCATATCAGCAATTGTACCAATCGCAACTAAATCCAATAAGAAATCAGGGAAGATTTCTAATAAAGCATGTGCTAGTTTAAAAGCAACTCCTACTCCAGCTAATTTCTTGAATGGATAGTTGCCTTCTGGATGTTCAGGATGAATTATTGCATACGCATTAGGTATAGTATCTTGAATTTTATGGTGGTCTGTTACAATCACATCACATCCTAGTTCACTTGCTAAATCAACTTCTTCTACACCTGCAATACCATTATCAACAGTAATAATTAGAGTTATTCCTGAATTAATAATCTTAGTAAAAGCTTCTTTGTTTGGTCCATATCCTTCTTCAAATCTATTTGGAATATAGGATGATACATTTGCCCCCATAGATATTAATGTCTCGACTAATAATACTGTTGATGTAATTCCATCAGCATCATAATCTCCGTAGACAAGAATTTTCTCTTCATTTTCAATAGCTTCATTTATCCTATCTACGGCTTTTTGCATATCATGCATTAAAAATGGATCGTAACCTTCTTCGTATTCATCCGAAAAATACTTTTTAACGGAAGGCATATCTGTAATATTTCTAGCATTTAATATTTTAGCAATATTTTTAGAAATACTATATGATTCTAATTCTTTAAGAAAATTTTCATCATAATTTGGATATATCCAGTTATATTTTATGCCCATTTTTTCACCTCTTTTCTTCGAAAATTATCATTTATTCTTTTTTATCTTCTATTTTTTCTTTTGTAAATAGTAATTTTTCTGTTCTCTCGTATTTCTTAGCTAAACTTTTATACTTTTGATACCAATAGAAGCTGGCAGCTAATATTCCCATAAAGAAACATACGAAGAATAAAATTGTTAAAGGTAATTTAACCGTAAAAAATATTAATGATACTGGTACTGAATTGTAGTTCATAATGAAAAATGTAATTATTGATACGAATACAATAACAATACCAAAAACTTTATAAGGTAATTTATTATCCATTATTCCACCTCTCTTACCATATTAGCAAATTGTTCTTCATTAATTACTTCAATACCTAATTGCTCGGCTTTAGTAAGTTTAGAACCTGCTTTCTCACCAGCAATTAAAAGATCAGTTTTTGAAGTAACACTTCCAGTAACTTTTGCTCCATTTTTTTCTAAAAACTCTTTTGCTTCATTTCTTGTTAATTCAACAAGCTTACCAGTTAAAACAACTGTTTTTCCTGAGAAAATATTGTTAGATTTAATTTCATTAATCTCATATTGAGGATTCATACCAATATTAATTAAATCATTAATAAATTTAATATTATTATCATCTGATAAATAATCTA
>CALHQV010000288.1 GCA_938038035.1 uncultured Gemella sp.
TAAAGTATAATAATAATAAAAAAATTTTATTAAATAAAAAAAATTTATGAAAACGGTTGACAAGAAATCGGTTACACACTATAATGAAGTTACCGTTTGACACCGGTGTCAAAAACAAAAGAAGGAAGAATAACATGAAAAATCTTACAAAAATAAAATTTAAAGAAAATGGAGAATTTAATCATTTTCCAGGTAACACGGTTGTTGCCAATCTTTATACAAAACCAGATTTAATGGAAGTTGTGGATATTATTCAGGCTCGCTATAGAGAATTACCTTTTATTGATAAGTTTACTCTCACCCCTAGAGATTCTATTCATATGACTGTAATTGAATTGCTTTGCCATGAAAATCGTGAGCCTGAATTTTGGAGTAGCCATCTACCATTGGATACGCCATTACAAGAAATTCATGATTACTTTGCAAAACAACTAGAAATTTTCCCATTGCTAAACGAAGAGATTCATATGCGTGTGACTGAAATGGGAAATCAAAACATTTTAGTTGAACCAGCAGATGAAAAATCCGCTAAACGATTAGAAGAAATTAGAACTTATGTTTCTGAAAAAGCAGGTGTTCGTTTCCCTAACCATGATCGTTACCAATTCCATATCTCAATTGGATATCTTCGAGTTCCATTAACTGAAGAAGAAAATGAAGAGTTTACTAAAGTGAAAAAGGAATTAACAAAAGTTTTACTTGAAAAAGTTCCTGTCATTACTGTAAATCGTATCGATTATACAGTGTTTGAAGATATGAGACGTTTTGTTCCATATTGCGAAAAGTTTGGAAAATAAAAATTACAAATAAAAACAAAAAGGAGATTTCAACATGAAAAAATCGAAATTTTTAAAAACTTTACTAGCTGCAGGGCTTGCAGTTACAACATTAGCTGCATGCTCAGGAGGAGCAAATAGTTCATCAAACGCTACAACAACTGCACCTCAAGCACAGTCTGAAGAAAAAGCTGATAAGAGCCAAGAATTAGTAATTTATTCTAACTCTGTTTCAAATGGACGTGGAGATTGGCTAACTGCTAAAGCGAAAGAAGCTGGTTTCAACATTCGTATGGTGGATATCGCTGGTGCGCAATTAGCTGACCGTGTTATCGCTGAAAAAAATAACTCAGTAGCAGATATGGTGTTTGGTATCGGTGCTGTAGACTCAAATAAACTTCGTGATGCAAACCTTCTAGCTCAATTCAAACCAGAATGGCTTAACAAGATTGATGCATCATTAGCCGATAAAGATGGATACTATAACCCAGTTATCGTTCAACCTTTAGTATTGATTGGAAATCCAGAAGTTAAAGAAATGCCTAAAGACTGGACTGAATTAGCAGAAAAATATAAAGGTAAATATTCTATCTATGGATTAACTGGAGGAACAGGACGTGCGATTTACGCAAGTATCTTAGTTCGTTACCTTGATGAAAAAGGAGATTTAGGCGTATCAGAAAAAGGATGGGAAGTTGCAAAAGAATACTTCGCGAATGCCTATACACTTCAAAAAGGTGAAAGCACAGTTGTTAAAGTGTTAGATAAAGAAAGCCCAATCCAATACGGTATGATTTGGGGTTCTGGAGCGTTAGTCGGACAAAAAGAACAAAATGTTGAATTCAAAGTAATGTCACCTGAAATCGGGGTTCCATTCGTAACTGAACAAACAATGATTCTTAACACAAGTAAGAAACAAGCATTAGCAAAAGAATTCATCAACTGGTTCGGTCAAGCAGACATCCAAGCTGAATACAGCAAAAAATTCGGTTCTATTCCAGCGAATAAAGATGCTGTAAAAGAATTACCAGAAGCAACTAAGAAATTTGTTGACCAACTTAAACCACAAGATATTAACTGGGAAGTTGTTGGTAAATACTTAGACCAATGGGTTGAAAAAGCTGAATTAGAATACGTTAAATAGTATTAAATGTTGAATTAATCAATAAGAGTCTCGCTAGGATTCTACTCTATTCCATAGAAAGAGTCTACGCGAGACTTTTTAAGATAACACAAAGGAGTAAACGATATGATTAAATTTGATAACATTCAAATTAAATACGGTGATTTTATTGCGATTGACAATTTGAATTTAGAAATTAACGAAGGGGAGTTCTTTACATTCTTAGGACCTTCAGGATGCGGAAAATCAACAACTTTACGTGCATTAGTTGGGTTCTTAGATCCATCAGCAGGTCGTATTGAAGTAAATGGTAAGGATGTTACTAAATTAGAACCTGAAAAACGTGGAATCGGAATTGTGTTCCAATCTTATGCATTATTCCCAACAATGACGGTTTTTGATAATATTGCGTTTGGTTTGAAAGTGAAGAAAGTAGCTCCAGATGTGATTAAAGCAAAAGTTGCAGCGGTAGCAGCAAAAATTAAAATTTCTGATGCAGGAAAAGGAGGCGTGAGATTTGACCCTAATACCGGAGTAGATAATACTGAACGTCCAAATTTCATCGGTAAAAGAGAAGCAGAAAAATTAATGGCACAACCTGGGAATAAACCAAATGGAACGGCTGGGACATTTACGAGTAAGCCTATTGCATTACCTAAAGGTGCAGACCATTACAAGGTTAGAATTAGTCTAGCAGATCAAAATCGTACCGGTATGAGTTATCAAGCTTGGGATGATAAATATTCAGTGCCTGTTACAGGAGCTGACTTCTCAATTGCGCAAGATACTAGTAATGTGGCAAGAAATCTTTTACAAAGAATTTATGATAAGTTAAAAGCTACAGAATCAGCAGATAAAAATGGTAAAACTTCTCAAACAATTCAAGATTATGAAGCAGAACTAGAAAAAGTTAAAACACTATTAGCAAATCCTGCTGCTAGAACTCCTAATTTCAAGCAAGCTTTACAAGATTTATTAGCTAAACAATCAGGTTTGAAAACTGATAAAACAGGGTTAACGAATTCAAAAGATGAATTAGATGCCTTAGTGAATGAAGATCCAACACCTGGGAAAACAACTGATACTGCAAAAGCATATAATGTTGCAAAAGAAGCAGCAAAAACTGAAATAGCAGCAGCTTTGACAGTGATTAATGACGAAAACGCAACACCAGAACAAGTATCTGCAGCTTTAGAGAAAGTAAATGCCAAAAAAACAGCTTTACAACAAGCTAAAGATGGTTTAATTGTAGCAGCAACAGCAGAAGAAAAAGCTAAATTAAAATCAGATGCAGATGCATTAGTAAAAGCTGATACAACTGGAAAAACTCCAAACAGTATTGAAGCTTATAATACAAAATATGAAGCGATAAAGGCACAATTAGAAGCTGCCAAAACAGAAGCTGCTGCAGTATTAGCAAAAGAAAATAATGCATCTAAAGCAGAAGTACAAGCAGCTCAAACAAAAGTAGATGCTGCAAAAGCAGAGTTAACAAAAGCCGCAGAATTATTAGTCAATAAAGCTGACAAAACAGAATTAACAAACGCAAAAGAAGCGTTAAACACTTTAGTAACAGAAACAGATCCAACAACAGGAAAAACTGCAGATAGTGTAAAAGCATATAATGATGCGAAAACAGCTGCGCAAGAAGCAATTAAACAAGCAGAAACAGTTATTAATGACGAAAATGCAACACCAGAACAAGTAACAGAAGCTTTAAATAAAGTTAATGAGAAAAAATCGGCATTGGAAGCAGCAAAACAAGCATTAGTAACAGCAGCAACAGCAGAAGAAAAAGCTAAATTAAAATCAGATGTAGATTTATTAATAAAAGCTGATGAAACAGGAAAAACACCAGATAGTATCGCAGCATATGAAAGAAAATATGAAGAATTAAAAGCACAATTAGAAGCTGCCAAAACAGAAGCTGCCGCAGTATTAGCAAAAGGTAATAATACAACAAAAGCAGAAGTTCAAGCAGCTCAAGCAAAAGTAGATGCAGCGAAAACAGCTTTAGATAAAGCAGCAGAATTATTGAAAGATCTTGACAGAGAGGCTGCTAAAAAAGAAATAGCAGCTGCTGCTAAAAAAGCGACGGATGCTATTGAATCTAGCACAAGCTTAACTCCAGAACAAAAGACGGAAGAAAAAGCGAAAGTAGCTAAAGAAGCAAAAGATGCAATAGATGCTATCGATAAAGCAACAACTGAAGAGGATATCAACTCTGCAAAAGAAAATGGAAAAC
>CALHQV010000289.1 GCA_938038035.1 uncultured Gemella sp.
GTTGAATAGATATGTTTTCTAGTCTTAAGATTTGTTCAGATTGAGTATTGTTACATAACTTCATATTAGAATTTTTAGAAGTTGGATTTGTTACTAACTCTAAATTCCCATCAGAAAGATAAGTAAAGGTATCTGCATAGTTCAAGTATAGATGATGCTCATGATCGCACACGATTATAGTCACCCCATGGTTGTTTAAGTCTTTCAGAAGAGTTAATAGAGAATTACGAGTCTTTTTATCGACATTCGCAAAAGGTTCATCTAAAATTAAAACTTCACTTCCCATTGCTAATGCTACTGCAAAAGCAGCTCGTTGGCGTTCTCCTCCAGACAATGTATGGATATGCTTTGTAGAAATCTCACGAGTATTTGTAATAGATAAAGCATAATCCAGTTTTTCGTTAATAACCTGTGGTTCTAGACATAGGTTCTCTAATGCAAAGATTATCTCTTCTTCCAAAGTAGGCATAACAAACTGATTAATTGCATGCTGCATGACATAGCCAATATTCTTAACGTGTTCTTGCATAGGAATATCAACAATATTTTTCTCTTTGTAAGTAATTACTCCCTCATAATGTTCTTTATTTAATTTACAAATAGTACGAAGAAGGGTAGACTTACCACTACCAATATTTCCGGTTAAGACTAACCAACTATGTTCTTTTATTTTTAAACTAACGTTATCAAATAAGACTTTATCTTTAATTTTCAAAGAAAAATTATCGATTTCTATGATATTCATTATTTGTTACCACTATTTTGTACTTTATTTACGATATTCAAGATTAATTTAACGCAGATAACTCCGAAAACTACTACAGAAATAAAACGAACAGCAAACAACGCTATAATCATACCTGTAGAATATGCTTCATAACCAAGTTTGAAATATTCATATACAAAGCTGAAGACAGTAATACCTATTGCAGAAAGAAATAGTGATTTTGAATCATAACGTTTGTATTTAGTAACTAAAAATCCAACCTCAGATCCTAATCCTTGGACCAAACCTGAAACTAGAACAGCAGCTCCAAAGAATGAACCATATAACATTTCTGCCAATGCCCCTAAAACTTCTCCTAGCGTAGCACTACCAGGTTTTTTGATTAATACTGCAGCAACGGGTGCGGCCATAACCCATAACCCAAATAAAATTGAATTTGCGAAAGGTTCATATCCTAATGGAGTAAGCGCTGTTTCTAAAACAGTATAAACCCAACCAGCGGCAAGGAATATCCCTCCGAATAAGAAACCTATTAAAGCTAAAATAATAATGTCCTTTGTAGACCATTTTTTCATAAGAAAAACCTCCTGTTATTTGTATTCATTAAAACAACAAGAGGTATTTTTAAATTATATATATACTTTAAAATAGACTTGATAAAAAATAAACATTTTCCTCCGGCTGTACTAACAACATCAGGTTCTATGGGTATAATCTCAGCTTAAAAGCACCCCAAATGTTTTAATGATTTGTTAAAATTATAACATGAGTTGATAACGGTGTCAAAAAAGTAGCTTACAAAAATAATTTATTTAATTTTTTTTGCTAGCATAGTAGCAAAACGTAGTTTAAACCTATTCCCATTAGCATCAGTTTTATGAAGTTGTCCAAAATCTTCATTATATTTAATAAATTCCCAGTCTTTGTAATATTCTTTAAGTTCATTTTCTTTAAAAGTAAAAGGGAAAGGTAGAGGGCAAGGCGCATCATCAGTAGACATTGCGGCTACTATTAGATTATATCCGCCGATATTAGTTTGGTCTTGCATATTTTTAATAACTTTAGGAATAGATTCTTCTTCGATAAACATTAAGACTACTGTTGAAAGAATAAAGTCATAGGTATTTCTAAGAGCTGCTGTATTTATATCATAGCTTCCTATTTTAATATCTAAATTTTCAATTTTAGATGTCTCCATTAAAAATTCTAGAGCAGGAATATTGTTGTCTACGGCAGTCACTTCAAAACCAAGTTTAGAAAGAAATAAAGAGTTGCGTCCTTGTCCAGATCCTAAGTCCAATGTTTTACAAGGTTTAATAGTCTCCAGGGCCTCTACTACTTCAGAATGAGCAGGGTTAATATCGTATTTGTTCTTGAAATAATTTTTTGGTTCGCAATAAAATTCTAAGAAACATTCTAAATCATCAGATAAAGGTGCAACACGGTGCCATGCTTGTGGTTCCACGAATGGAATATTACTCTCAGAAGTGAAAATATGTTCAGCTATTACTTCATTATCTTCAGTTAATTCTGTGAATTGTAGTTGTCCTTTAAGAATAGTTAATTTTGCCCAGACATCTTTTCTAGTATTATGTTTTTGTCTAAAAGGCTTAGGAAGTGTTTCAGCTGTCCAATTTGGTAATCGTTTATAGCATACTAAGTTTTTTGTCATACTAATCTCCTTACTAGCGGTTAAGTTTAATTTCATTATATCATGTAAAATATAAAAATAAAACAATGGGAGTGACTCAAAAATCGTGATTTCGAAGAAATCGATTTTGTCGAGTCATCCCCGTACAGTTTATTAGATATCTAAAAAGCTTTTCTAAAGCGATTTTAGATATCAATAAACCACTGCGTCTATGAGTTCTCATATACACGTTGTTAAAATTTAGGTCTTTTTGGGAAACCCCTTGTCTTTATTATGTTGAATTAATCTCTTTGTGTTATAATAATATGGATAATAAATATAAGTGAGGAAATGAGAAAATGGTAAAAGTGTTATTCGTGTGTTTAGGAAATATTTGTCGTTCACCTATGGCAGAAGCAATATTTAGAGATATGGTAGAAAAAGAAGGATTAAGTGAAAAAATTCAAATAGATTCAGCAGCAACAAGTAGTTGGGAACACGGTAATCCTGTTCACAGTGGAACTAGAAAAGAACTTGCGAAAGTTGGAATTGGGGTAGAGGGAATGTATTCTCGTATCCTTAATGATAATGACTTAGATGCAGATTATATCGTAGGAATGGATGATAGTAATATAGAAAACATTAAGAAATTTATCGCAGGAAGAAAAACTGGTGAGGTCAAAAAATTATTAGAATACGCAGGAGAAGATAGAATTATCGATGATCCGTGGTATACAGGAGACTTCAAAACTACATTCAATGATGTAACTAGGGGATGTACGGCTTTATTAGATAAAATCAAGAAAGATAATCTTTAATAGGGTAAAATGGGATATGTACTAATATTATATTAGATACAAGGAGAAAATAGAGTAGGAAAAGTTTTAGAGGGCTCAACAAGAAGATGCTACTAAAGCAATTATTGAGTTTGTAAAAGGAAATATTTAAGGAGAAAATCATGATAAATGTAAGAACGGTTGAACTAGAAGATGCTGAGAAGTTGGTAAATATTTATAGACCATATGTAGAGCATACAGCCATTACCTTTGATTATACAGTACCGAGTGTACATGAATTTGAAGAGAAAATTTCGAAATCTATTCAAAGTTATCCATTTTTAGTAGCAACGGAAGGGCAGGACATACTAGGATATGCGTATGCTAGTGAGTTTTATCCAAAAGATGCATACAAATGGACGGCTGAGATTACAATCTATCTAGATGAAAAAGCACGTGGTAAAGGTGTTGGAGAGAAGTTGTATTCTGAACTTGAAAAACAACTTTATGATAGAGGAATATGTAGATTGACATCTTGTATTGCCTATCCAGACGAAGGAAGTATTTCTTTCCATGAAAAAAGAGGATTTAGAAAAGTAGCTCACTTTGAAAAAGTAGGTTATAAATTTAATCGTTGGTATGATGTAGTTTGGTACCAAAAAGATATTAGAGAAAATATTGAATAAATGAAAGCCCCGCAAGAAAATTAAAAATCTTGTGGGGTTTAGGTTTATTCTGACACTTTTTGGGCAAGTATCATAGCATATGGATAAGGAGAAGCTGTAATATTCTCAGAATAACTGATAATTTTCCAATCTTTATAATATTCTTTAAGTTCTCCTTCAATAAATGTGAAAGGAAGTGGCATTAGAGGGCGACCGTGATTTGTCGCATTTAATGCACTGACAATTAAGTTGTAACCGTTAAGGTGTGTTTGTTGTTTTATGTTAGTAATAATACTTTGAATTCTTGTTGGATTCAAATACATGAAAACATCAGTGGAGAAAATAAAATCATAACTTCCTTTAATATTAGCTTTTGCAATGTCATGGTCAACTACATTTATATCTAGTTGTTCTTTAATAGAGATATCTGTTAATTCGTATAGAAACTCAGCGTTATAATCTATTGCTGTAACATTAAAGTTTAACGATGAAAGATATAGAGAATTTCGCCCTTTACCAGCACCAAGATCTAATGTTTTACATGGATCTATGAATTTCATTGCTTTAACAACCTCTAGATGAGGGGAATTAAAATTATATTTATTATAGAAATAGTCTTCACGCGAACAATAAAAGTCTATTTTTAATTGTAAATCCGTAGAGTTAGGTGTGATTTTGAAAACACTAAGAGGTTTAATAAGTTCAACCTCACTTTTTGGATTGAGTGAATATTGTCTAATAATTTCATTTTCTAAATTAAGAAAAGCAAATTTCATTTTACCTTTTATGATTGTTAATTTTGTCCAAACACCATCATCCGCGAAAAATCCCTCTTTATAAATTTTTGGTAAAGAGAGGGCAGTAAGCTTAGGTGTGCTTTTAAAACAAAGTAAATTATTTTCCATATGCTACTCCTTTCTGGATAATTTACTAACATTATATCATGTGAAAAGCTTGATTAAAAATGATAACCAAAAGAAATAATAAATAATATCAGAATATTAGAAAGAGAGATTAGTATAGTTGGAAGATTACTATTTACAATGCTGTAATTTTGCATTATTATAGAAATAAGAGATAAATAAAGTAGGTGTTTTTATGAGAATAATAGTAATTTCAGATATTCATGGTAGCTTTTATACGATGAAGAAACTATTAGATGAAATAAATTTTAATAGAAAGAATGATAAACTTATTTGTTTAGGTGATATGTGTGATAGGGGGAAGAATACAAAGTTGGTTTGGGAGTTTTTCTATAACCTTCAACAAGAAAATTCACAGCATGTAGTGTTATTAGGAAATCATGAAGATATGTTTAATCTAGCAATAAAAGAGGCGAGATATAGTAATAATATTTCTGTAAGACAAGATCATTATTTTAGGAATAGTGGATTAACAACATTGCAATCATTCTATCCGGAAGCTACCGTAGAAGCTAGAGGTATTTATTTTAAAAAATTTGCTGATGAACATAAGAATTTGAGAAAATGGATAAAGAATCTTCCAACAAGGTACGAAAGTTCAGATTATTATTTTGTTCATGCTGGTGTAGATTTCACGAAGAATTTTTGGAATCAAACACATAGAGATATGATTTGGATAAGAGAACCATTTTTAAGTAGTAATGAAAAATATAATAAAAAGGTATTTCACGGACATAGCCCTGTAAAAGAAGAGCCATATTACGAGGAGAAAAGTAATAGAATTAATATAGATGGAGGTTGTGTTTACGGAGGAAAATTAAATATTGTAGTAATAGAAGAAGGGAATATACAGTTAAAACAAAGTACTATTCTAAAAGAAGATATTTATGAGAAATAAAAAAGGGCAGATATAGCTAAAATGCTAGTATCTGCCCTTTTTAAACAAAAAAAGAACCGAGCACATTTGTCTCGGTCTCTTATAGAAAAGGAAAGTTTATGAAGTTTATAACTATTTACTAGTTATGGATTAATTATAATTTTTGAACCTTAAATATACTTTAAATTTAATTTTAAGTAAAAAAAGATGTAATTTTAAATAAAAGCTAATTTAATAGTCTTTTAAAGATTAA